>DYLM01000098.1 GCA_020722095.1 Chloroherpeton thalassium | reverse complement strand
GTGGTCTAGAAATGGGAAATATTTCTACTAAGGTTAATAATTAGGATAAGGTTTTACGATGTTATGTAATTCACTCACAACGCTCTATACCCAATACCCAAACATCATTTCAAATTTTCAAATTGATTATTAGATTGCTTCGTTCCGATAAATCGGAACTCGCAAAGACGAACTCAACACAATATCCCCCACGAATAAATTCGTGGGCTATGGATTCCCGTTTGCACGGGAATGACAATTTTTAGAACTCCTTTTTTCAATAAAGAAGGACAGAAATGGAATTAGAATTGTCTTTACAAGAATTAGAAAAGCAGTATCAAAGATAAGAATAATTGCCCCCAAAATTTATTATAGTTCAAAAGTTTTGGGTTGAACCATCGTAACTTCCTCTTTGGCTACTACCACTGCGCCGGGGTTTGCTCCTTTGGGTTTGCGAATAAATTTCCGATAAGTGTAAATCACGGGCACATAACCAGCATTGCGTTGCGAGGAATAATATGCAGCAATCGCTGCTGCTTTTTCGATAATTTCCTTTGGTGGATCGCCTTTTCCCATGAATTTTAAAATGCAATGCGAGCCACTACCACCTCGCAAGTGAAACCACAAATCATTTGCCTTGCCAAATCCAAATGTTAATTCATCATTATTTCGGGCATCTTTGCCAACATACAAGGTTGCATTATCCGAAAGTGGAATTTTACGAAATTTTTCTGCTATATTTTGCTCAATTTGTTGCATTTTACTTTGATAAAAGTCTTGATATTTTTTAAAGTGCTTTTCTAAATCATAATATTTTTCTAAATCAAAATAGTCACTCTTCGTATTTGTATTGACGATTGAAGATAATTCTTTGTATCTATCCTTGTGATTATTATATTCTTTTTCGTTTTTTTCATAACTTTTTATAGCAATTTCTATGTCTTTGGCTATTTTTTTGGATTTCAAATAATATGAATTAATATTTTCTATTATTGTCAGTTTCGGATTTAGTGAAATTACAATTTGATTGCCTTCGTAGTCCTCCAATTCAATTTGCGATAAATTCTTTTCTTTCATATTCGGTGCGGAGTAGAGTAATTCTGCAAAAAGTTGGTATTTTTTAACAAGTTCACGCTTTTCTTCAATGCGAAAATAATCTTTTACCCGCTTTTCGCTACGCTTTAAAAAGTTAAGATTAATTTGTTCTAATTGTTTATAAAGTTTATTAAATCTTATTTTATTTCTTTTAAGTGTAATTGTCTTTGTAATGAGATAATTTACATCATCAGATTTAGCAATTACTTGTGGGAAATTTGTTAGTAAAATTGGGGACATTATTATTTCGTAATCTCTTGATTTGGTTTCTGGATTCTCAATTTGATTGCTCAAGATGTAAAATGTCTTGCTACTCTCAATTTTAGAAATCAAATTAATCGATGCTTTATTAATCAAATCAAAATCATTTTGAGCCAAATCCGAAAGCAAACTCTGCGGATTAATTCCAACTTGTTGCAAAACTTCTTCGGCAAAATGCTTACCCAAGAGAAAGTTAGAATTTGCAACTGCACGTAAAATTTTATATTCCAAAGGAAATTCATTGATGTTGCGGAGTGAATTTGTTGAGTAATCAAAACACGAGTCAATTATCTCGCGAGGATGGCGAAAAGCATCAATAATTTGGTTAGTACTATTAACTACCAAAATATTATTCTGACTTTTTCCATAAAGTAAGAAATAAATAGTGAAATTAATTAATTGAAACTTAATAATTCTATTATTTTCAATCAAATGCACATCTTGAACAATCTCACCCATCAATTTTGGGAAAATTGAATGACGATTTGATTTTTTCTTATTTGAATTATTTTTAAGGAAAATTCCTTCCAAATCAGGAATTGTAGAAAATGTTAGATATTTAATTTCTTCACCATCGTAAAATTCCAAAGTAGCAATTCCTTTAAATTGAGTATAGGCATCAATCAATTTAGAGCCGACAAACTCCTGAAAATTTTTGACTAATATTTTTAATATGTGAATGTTATTTAGCAAATTATCTACAAGTTTTAATGAATTTCTTACTCTACTAACGTTATTATTTCAAAAGATAGTTGTAATTTAGTAATTTTGATATTTACAAATTCTCTTGAAACAAAATTAATGGATAGTAATGAATAAATCACTAATGAATCGGATATTTGCCACACTTTCTTTTGTGGTATCCTTAATAACATATTTAATGACAGTTCAGCCGACTGTTCCATTCTGGGATTGTGGCGAATTCTCGGGAGCATCAGTCTGGCAACAAGTGCCTCACCCACCCGGAGCACCGCTATTTTTGATGATTGGCAAGGTATTCCACACAATAATTCCCTTTGGCGATGATGGCTGGCGTATCAATTTAGTTAGCGTATTTGCAAGTGCTTTCACAATTCTTCTGGTTTATTTGATAACATATAGAATTATCGAGAACTTAATGGAAAAGAAAGCAGAAACTATGGCAGACTATTTGGCGATTTATGGCTCGGCATTTATTGCAGCATTGGCATTCAACTTTAGCGATACATTCTGGTTTAATGGAGTGGAATCCGAAGTTTATGCTACCTCTACCCTGTTTGTTGCTTTGGTAATTTACTTAATGATGCTTTGGAACGAAAATTACGATAAGCCCGGCAATGAGAAATATATTTTGCTAATTGCATATATGATTGGACTTTCGATTGGTGTGCATTTGTTGGCAATATTAACTACTTTCTCGATTGTATATTTGATTTATTTCAAGAAATACAAATATTCGCTTCTCTCTTTTCTTGCAGTTGGAATTGGCTCGATTATTCTATTCTTTATAATTTATCCTGGAATAGTAAAATGGATTCCTGCATTGCTTGCGGGACATTTGCCATTCAAAAACGATGCTCAAGAATATACAATTACAAACAATATTGTTTTAAAATTAATTCCAGCAATTTTAGTAATTGCTGCTGGATATTATCTATGGTGGGCAAACAAAAAAGGTCATCACATTGTTGCTTTGGCTACTGCTTCATTCTTGCTAATTATTATTGGCTATACAACTTATACTCAAATTTTATTGCGTTCCAATTCAAATTCCCCAATGAACGAAAACGAGCCAAAGAACTTGGAAAGATTAGTTTCTTATCTCGGTCGTGAGCAATACGGTTCAGCACCAAATTGGCCCCGCCGCTACCAAACTGACAGTTACTACACACAATTCTATACCAAGCAAGAAGAAAATGGCGAATATCGCTATGGAATTTGGTATCCACCAACAAAGAAAGAAGTTTACAAAGAAGATGGCACTGGCTTTTTAGCTCCTGAATTTACTAAAGTAAATGCTGCAGGCGAATTGAATTATTTGTGGAAATATCAAATTTATCATATGTATATCCGCTATTTCCTGTGGAATTTTGTTGGTCGTTCAAGTGATATTCAAGATTCGGGAGTTGCTTGGTTCGACACTCGTGAATCCGATATTGTGAATGCAAATTCTGGATTTAAAGAAGTTTATCCAATTCGCTTTTTTGCATTGCCTTTGCTATTTGGTTTGATTGGTTTATTTTTTCATTTCAGTAAAGATAAAAAAATGGCATTTGTTTTCTTATTGATGTTTTTGATGATGGGCGTTTTAGCGGCAATCCAGCAAAATCAACAAGAGCCACAGCCACGCGAGCGTGATTATTTCTATTCGGGTTCGTTTATGGTATTTGCTATGTGGATTGGAGTAGGCGTCTTTGCAATAATTGATAACTTAAAGAAATATCAAAATAAAACATTTATTCCAGCATTAATTGTGTTGATTTCAATGATTTTAGTGCCTGTAAATATGGCAGCAGGTGGCTGGAAGATGCATAATCGTGCAGGTAATTACTTCCCATTTGATTATTCATATAATATTTTGCAATCAGTTGAGCAAGATGCAATCGTATTCACCAATGGCGATAATGATACATTCCCTGTTTGGTATTTGCAAGACGTAGCGGGCGTTCGCCGCGATGTTCGTATTGTAAATTTAAGTTTGGGAAATACTTTATGGTATATCGATCAATTGAAAAATCGCCAACCTTGGGGAGCCTTAAAAGTGCCAATTAGCATTCCTGACGATAGTTTGCAAGTATATGACGAAACCGATCCGCGGGCATATACTTATGAATTTGCCGAAGCCCAAAATGTAGTACTTAATGTTCCATCAGATATAATGGCAAAATTTACAAATGACGAAGAACTGATTAACGATCCAAAAATGAGATTTACTTTCGTTGGTCAAGATTATGGTGAATACGATGGCAAACAAATTTATTTGTTCCGCGTTCAAGATAAATTGATATTTGATATTCTAAAAACTAATAATTTCAAAAGACCGATGTATTTCTCCGCCACAGTTGGCGAAGATGTTTATATCGGACTTAAACCATTCCTAAAACGTGGCGGATTGGCTTTACGCATCACTCCAGTTCAACAAAGTTTTGGCGGTGATGTTCCGCTTGATATTGAAATTATGGATAAATGTTTGTTGAATTATGATAATAGCGATAATTATACAAAAACTCCAAAATATGGATTTAAATATCGCAATTTAAATAATCCTGCAGTATTTTATGATGAAGTTCACCGCCGTTCCATCGAAGGCTATCGCTTGATGTTCTTGTCTTTGGCTCAGGCTTATGCAACAGAACGCAAGGACAATGCAAAAGCAAATAAAGTATTAGAAACAATGGACAAAGTGATTTCCACTACTATGTTTCCGTTAGATTGGAACTTGACTGCCCGAATTGCTGATTTGTATTCCAAAGTTGGAAATAAAGATAAAGCCAAGAAATATGCTTTATCTGCAATTAAGAAAACAGAAGATGCTCTTGCTGCAAATCAAATAATGAATGAAATGGTTCTGTATGATTTAATGGGGAAGTACCAAGGACCATACACAACAATGTCCGATATGGCTTATTTGATTGGCGATTATCAACTTGGCATCCAAAAAGTGCAAGAAACAATTGCCTACGCCAAGGCTATGCTCGGCTCGCTACAAAGCAATCCTCAATATGCCCAATATGCTCAATTCGTAAAAGGAAATATTCCAATGCTTTATTATAAGATATTAACTTTACAAATGGAAGAAGCCGAGAAGAAAGGGGGCAAAGAAGCACAAATTAAGTTTATTCAAGAAGAAATTCAAAGAATGGAAAAATCAACTGATCCAGATTATAAAGCATTGATGCCACAATTGCAACAATTTTTAAGCCAACCACTTACAACCACTGATTCTGCACAAAATGACTAATTTGTCGATTGTCATACCAGCTTATAACGAAGAAGAGCGATTACCTCGCTCTCTTCGTTCTATTTTGGACTTTTTTGAGCAACGCGGGGAATCTCCCGAAATTATCGTTGTTGATGATGGCTCGGCTGATAATACTTATGAAATTGCCAAGAATTACCATCACGGAGTAAAAGCAATCTCGCTTGGGAAAAATCGTGGGAAAGGTGCTGCTGTCCGCACTGGGATGCTTGCCGCAACGGGCGATTATATTCTATTCTGCGATGCCGACCTATCCACGCCTATTTATGAAATTGATAAACTCTTCAATCAATTACAAAATGGCTACGATATTGCAATTGGTAGCCGTGCGATTGATAAAAACCTAATAAAATTACATCAACCTGCCTACCGCGAAATTATGGGCAAAACCTTCAATAAATTTGTGCAATTCATCACAATAAAAGGAATTAGCGACACACAATGTGGATTTAAGTGCTTCACCCGTCCTGCTGCACAAAAATTATTTTCCTTATCTATAATTGATGGCTTCAGCTTTGATGTAGAAATATTATTTTTAGCAAAAAAATTGAAATATCAAATCGCCGAAGTGCCAGTGGAATGGTTCAATGACGAAAAGACCAAAGTTCGTCCCTTGCTCGACCCAGTAAAAATGCTCATCGAATTATTCAAGATCCGCAAAATCCACAAATAGTGGAAAATTCCGCAATTTATCCCTTGCATAATTATCGAAATATTGATAATTTTGCACAATTAAAATATTCCAAATAACCTTAAAATAACATTTGTGAATATAAGAATTTCATAAATTACAATCACTAAATATGAAGAAAACAAAAAAAATATTGTCAGATAAAACAATAAGTTCAAGTACTGCACAGTATTTGACTTTTGTGTCAGCAAGTGGAGATGATCCAGCGAGCATAGAGGTAAGATATGAAGACGAAAATATTTGGATGACCCAAAAAATGATGGCAGAGTTATATGGAGTTTCAGTTTCGGCAATCAATCAGCATATCAATACACTTGTTTTAGCAGGGGAAATTGATACTGCAACTATTAAGCAATACTTAATAGTTCAAAAAGAGGGAAATAGAGCGGTTAAAAGGAATCAAGACCATTATAATCTCCAGTCTATTATCTCAATCGGGTTCAAAATAGAAAATGAAAGAGCGGTACAATTTCGCAAATGGGCAAGGCAAATTGTCAAAGATTACACTATACAAGGCTGGACAATGGATAGTGAAAGATTCAAAAAAGCTAATCAATTTGACAAAGATTTTTTTGAGAGGCAATTACAAAAAATCAGAGAGATCAGGCTTTCTGAAAGAATGTTTTATCAAAAAGTAACTGACATTTATGCCACAAGTATTGATTATGATTCATCTGCACCGACTACCAAAAAATTTTTCAAAATTGTACAAAATAAATTGCATTATGCAGTTCACAGACATACTGCTCCAGAATTGATTGTCCAAAGAGCCGATGCCGAAAAAGAAAATATGGGACTGACAACTTGGGCAGACGCACCACATAGAAAAATTCAAAAATATGATGTAAGCATAGCAAAGAATTATCTTACAGAAAGAGAATTGAACTTTTTAGAAAGACTTGTTTCTATGTATCTTGATTATGCCGAGCTTCAAGCAGAGAGAAATATTCCAATGACTATGGAAGACTGGAGCAAAAGGCTTCATTCGTTTTTTGAATTTAATGGCAGAGAAATTCTAATGGATGCAGGAAAATTAGTCATGAAGAAGCAAAATTATATGCAGAAACTCAATTTGAAAGATACAGAATAGTCCAAGACCGCCTTTTTCAGTCTGATTTTGATCGTGAAATGATAAAACTTTTAGAAAATAATGAAAAATAATATG
>DYLM01000208.1 GCA_020722095.1 Chloroherpeton thalassium | reverse complement strand
CTTGTACAAAATTATTATTCACTAATTAGTGCTGGTACAGAGAGAACATCGGTCAAAACAGCTCAAGCTTCATTGTTAGGTAAAGCAAAATCACGCCCTGATCTCGTAAAACAAGTTATTGAAAATTTGAAAAGGGAAGGTATTTTAGCAACATATTCTAAGGTTATGAACAGACTTGATAACTATAAAGAACTTGGATATAGTTCTGCTGGAATTGTAATTGAATCGAATGTTGAAGAGTTTAGACCTGGTGATAGAGTTGCATGCGCTGGCTCTGCATATCATTCTGAGTTAATTTTTATTCCTAAAAACCTTGCTGTAAAAGTTCCAAATGAAGTTGAACTTGATCAAGCTGCATTTACTACCTTAGGTGCCATTGCTTTACAAGGTGTAAGGCAAGCAAATGTAAAACTTGGTGAAAATGTTGCTGTTATTGGGCTTGGTCTTATAGGATTAATAACAATACAATTATTAAAAGCAAATGGATGTAGAGTTATCGGCCTTGACATCAGCGATAGAAATTTTAAACTTGCTGAAAAACTAGGCTGTGATTCGACATTTATCTTCAATAATAACTCACTATCTGTAGTCGAATCTTTCACTAATGGTTATGGAACAGATGCAGTTCTAATCACAGCTTCAACCAAATCAAATGAACCATTAGAATATGCTATTCAATATGCTAGAAAAAAATCTAGAATTGTATTTGTTGGTGTTGCTGGAATGAATATCCCACGAAGCGGTTTTTATGAAAAAGAATTAGAGATTACTATTTCATGTTCTTATGGCCCTGGCAGATATGATTATGATTATGAACAAAATGGTAATGATTATCCTATAGGATATGTCCGATGGACTGAAAAAAGAAATATGGAAGCAGTTATACAATTGTTACAACAAAAGAAACTTGATTTTTCTAAATTGATTACTCATAAGATTCCAGTCGATGATGCAATTAGAGCATACGATTTAATTACAAATAAAACTAACGAACCTTATCTTGGAGTTTTAATTGAGTATAGCAAAGAAATAAAATCCAGTTTTATTAGAAGCAAATCTTTCAACATAAAACAAGCACAGAAGAACAATACTATAAAAATAGGTTTTATTGGAGCAGGTAACTTTGCGCAATC
>DYLM01000097.1 GCA_020722095.1 Chloroherpeton thalassium | reverse complement strand
AAGCAAAAGGACGTATTTTTAAAGTAAAAGGACGTATTTTTAAAGTAAAAGGACGCTTAGATAGAATAAAAAGATGTGCGAATATAATCTTATTGTTTGATAATAAATTATCTATTGATTATATCTTATTAAACTCAAGGTGTATATTAGCGGCAATAGCCGAATGAGTTAATGCTCCGATTGATATTGCATCAATACCAGTTGTTAGATAACCATTTATATTGTTTAGATTGATGCCACCACTTGCTTCTACATAAATATTCTTTATTTGCTTTTCTTTAATAATAAAAATAGCTTCAGCGACATTAGCTGGCGACATATTATCTAACAATAAACCATCAATAGGATATTTAAGAGCAATATTAATTTGCATTAAATTATCAACTTCAAGTTCTATCGGAAGAGAATTAGTATTTTTATTAATAACATAAGCTAATACATCATCTAAATTCTTATTTGCGATATGATTATCCTTAATTAATATACCAGAAGAAAGGTCTAATCTATGATTTTGACCTCCTGCAGCAGCAACAGCATATTTATCAAACATTCTTAAACCCGGAATAGTCTTGCGAGTATCCAAAATAGCAACATTATGAGGTCTTGCAAGTTCAACATACTTATTTGTAAGAGTAGAAATACCGCATAATCTTTGAATAAGATTAAGCAGAGTTCTTTCTACCTTTAAAATATATTTAGAATTGCCTTTAACACGAGCAATTATACCTTGTTTATAAACAAAATCACCATCATTAACAAAGAAATCAACCACAAAACTATCATCAAAGAATGCTTTAATTATGTCTTTACCAACAAATATAATATCTTGCTCCGCTTGGATAATAGCCTCGGCAATTTCATTATCATTAATAGTTAAATCAGCAGTAATATCAGTTGTTGGAATATCTTCTTGAAGGAATTCCGAGATCTTTCTCTTTATATAATCTTCGGAAAGATGTTTGTATTGAGTATATTTCATTTACTTATCTCCAACATTCTTAAAATTGGTTGCAACGCTTTAAGCCGCAATTCCTCATCTAACTCCACAACAGGCGACAATGTTTCCAAAGCATTAATTATTTTATCCAAAGTATTCAACCGCATATAAGGGCAATGATTACAACTGCACCCGTTGATATTTGGAACTTCCAAATAGGTCTTATTAGGGTTTTGCTTCTTCATTTCGTGGATAACGCCTGGCTCCGTAAGGATAATGAACTTATTATGAACTGAATGGACAGCCTCCTGAATAATCTTGGTAGTAGAACCGATAACATTCGCATACTTCAAGATATTCGGGGGACATTCTGGATGAGCCAAGACGATTGCATCGGGATGTTCCTCGGTCAGCTGAATTACCTTCTCTTCCGAAAATGTTTCGTGCACTTGGCAACTACCATCCCACAAAATCATATTATCACGCTCGGTTTGTTGCTTAACATAAGCACCGAGAAACCTATCAGGAGCAAAGAGCACCTGAGTATCCTTAGGAATAGAATTAACAATCTTAACAGCATTTGAAGATGTACAAATGACATCAGAAAGGGCTTTAATCTCAGCAGTTGTGTTAATGTAAGTAACCACAACGGAATGAGGATAATTCGCCTTCCATTGAGCAAAAGCTGACGGCTCGGCAGAGTCAGCAAGCGAGCAACCAGCACCTAAATCAGGCACGATAACTCTCTTTGTAGGATTGAGAATCTTAGCAGTCTCTGCCATAAAATTAACTCCAGCAAAGAGAATAACATCTTCAGTAACTTGCTGAGCTTTCTGGCTAAGCGCAAGAGAATCGCCAATAAAATCAGCGACGTCTTGAATATCATCATCTTGATAGAAATGAGCAAGAATAATAGCGTTCTTTTCTTTCTTTAGATGATGAATTCGATTGAATTTATCTTGTTTGTTCATTGATATGAAATGAGGTTAGAAATATTATTTTAGATTAATTTCATATTCAGCAAAAGCATCGAAAGTTTCGTAAACACGAACACGAAGAATGTGAATATTAGGATAATGAGTTAATCCAGCTTTGAATAAATTAGCAAAATGAATCGCAAGATGTTCGCTTGTGGAAGTAAAATCAATTACATTATGTCGGAAATTATTTTCCTTCATAAAATCAATTACCTTAGTGTCTTTGGAATTAACTACAATAGAATGATCGAATTCTTTGATTACAGGAAGCACAATCTTATCTATATCATAGAAATCTATGAGCATTCCATTAGCATCTAACTCGCCTACAAGTTCAACTCTCATTTTATAAGAATGCCCGTGAATGTTAGAACATAAACCTTTATGAAAAGGGAGACGATGACTCATCTCCCAAATGTAATCTTTACCTAATTTGATCATCTTTGCCCTTTTCATATTTTGCAACAATCTTAGAATTCATTCCTCCACGAGAGGTCCATTCTGTAGTAATTTCCATAAATCTTGGACGAGATACCTCAACCAAATCGTTTAAGATTTGATTAGTTGCATCTTCGTAGAAAATACCTTTGTTACGAAATTCTAAGAAGTAATATTTGAGTGCTTTAAGTTCAATGCAAAGTGCGTCAGGAATATATCTAACCGTAACAGTTCCAAAATCGGGCAATCCAGTTTTGGGACAAAGTGACGTGAATTCTGGATTTTTATGCACAATTTCATAATCTCTATATGAATGTGGATTCTCGAAAGTTTCAATATTAACCATAATGTTCTTACTGTATTAATTTTTAAAAATGAATTAAATTAAAATTATATAACGAAAAAGATATATTAATTAGTATTTGAAAAGAGTTTCTTCTCTTCCAGCTCCGAGCGAAACAATGGAAATATTAGTTTGAGTTTTCATTTCAATATAATCAAGATATGCTTTCATTTCCGAAGGAAGAGCATCGTAATCCTTAGTGTGTGAGTCGCAACCGCTCCAGCTTGGAAGTACATCTAATTCGCAATTAACATTTTCTAAAGTGCGTAAATCAACAGGGAAATTCTTGAGAACTTGACCGTTATTTGAATAATTTGTACAAACTTTTATACTATCCAAACCAGTTAAAACATCAATTTTAGTAATAGCAATTTCAGTTACACCATTAATCATTAAAGAATAATTTAAAGCAGGCAAATCTAACCAGCCACATCTACGGGGTCTGCCTGTAGTAGCACCAAATTCAGCACCTTGCTTACGTAAATTATCTCCCATTTCATCAAAAAGTTCTGTTGGGAATGGACCGTTCCCTACTCGTGTTGTGTATGCTTTTACCACACCAATAACTTTATTGATGGAAGTTGGAGGAATGCCTAAACCAGTGCAAGCACCGCCTACTGTTGGACTGGAACTTGTTACAAAAGGATAAGTGCCGTGATCAACATCTAACATTGCACCTTGAGCACCTTCGGCGAGTATATTCTTGTTTGACTTAATTGCTTGATTTAAATAGAGAGTAGTATCCTTGATGAACGGATCCATCAATTCGTCAAATTTCATATATTCATCAATGATTTCCTTTTCGTCCAATTCTTCATTGTCATATAATTTTCTTAAAATCTGATTTTTTTGTTCGATATTTACGCGTAATTTATCTTGAAATCCATTTTTGTCGAGTAAATCAACAATTCTAATCCCAACCCTTGAAAATTTATCAATGTAAGAAGGACCAATTCCTCTGCCAGTTGTACCTATAGCTTTCTTGGTATTTTTTTCGGAGATTGAATCTAATAATTTGTGGTATGGCATAATTAAATGTGCTTTATGGCTGATAAATAAGCGGTTTTTGACGCTAATTCCCTCATTTTCGAGCATATTAATCTCGTCCATCAAAGCAATCGGATCAATCACAACGCCATTACCAATAACGCAAACTTTTTCTGGATGTAAAATACCTGATGGAATTAAATGCAATACATATTTTTTATTGTTAAGAACAATAGTATGACCAGCATTTGCTCCGCCTTGGTACCGAGCAATAATATCATAGTTTTCACTTAAAAGGTCAACTATTTTTCCTTTTCCTTCATCACCCCATTGGGTTCCAAGAATTACACTAACAGGCATTTCAACTCTCTTTAAAAATACAAAATTAACAAATTGTTTATAATTTTATCAATATTGTTAATAAACATATTTAATTTAGGTATTAGGTGATGGGAGTTAATCATAGCCCACTAAATTATTCGTGGGGAAAAATGAAACAAAAAACCTTAGGAAGGTTCGGAAACCTTAGGAAGGTTAGAATGCATTATTCCCCCTCACCGAGGGGGCAAGGGGGAGGCTCTGATAATATTATTCTTTTATCATCTTCAGTGTTTCGGTTTTGTAGCCATTGTTGATTAATATTGTATAAATGCCTGCGGGCAAGTGCGAGACATCAAGTTCTAAATCACCAACGGGAGCAAAGCCCGACCACACGAGAGTTTCATTTCCCAGCAAGTCCACAGCTGATATTTTCCCATTCAATTCTTCAGATAGTTTTATAGTTGTAGTAGAAGAAGCAGGATTGGGGAATGTTTTTATACTTGATTTGGTGATTTTTTTATCTTTCACACCCAAATATTTTGGGACCATTTCTGAAACTAACAAACTATCGCTTCCGTTTTTAGTAAATAACAATATGTGTCCGTTTGGACCTTCGTTAATACCTAATATTGTACAATCTAAAGTTGGATTTCTATGCCAGAAATACGATTCAAGTTTATTCCCGTCATTATCATAAAGTTCTAAAAAACTTCCCTTGGGATTAGTAAAAATACCATCCTTAAAATATCTACCAGAGATTGCTATTATTTGTTTATTAAATAAATATGTAACTCTCATTCTATCTGGCAAGATATTTGGATAGTCGTCAAGAGGTTTTATCCACTTAATATCGCCATTTCGTGCATATTTAATCAGTACATTTATATTTTTACTTCCATTTGTTAATTTTGAATAATTAACTTCTTCGCCAAAATCTTTTTTGGTACTAGCTTGAGGTTCATTAACTAAAGTATCACCATTATAGACAATTTTATTGTCTTGAAGTTTTTTTGAGTAATATTTACCTTCAAAATCAAATTCATAAAAGTATCTATCTGATTCTATAGAACTATGATTTATAATTTTATCTAATGTAACTAAATGATGCCCATTATCTAAAATATACGAAGGGGTATAGCCATTTGTCATATCAGAATCAATACTATCGGATTCGATATCAATATATCGTGCAATAGTATAATTTGTATCCATTACTATATATTTATAATATCGAGTTTTATTGTCCAAAATATCATAAGATGCTAAAAAAGCATAAATACTATCATTCTTTGGAACAAATAGCATATTACTTAGAGTAACACTTCCATAAAAAAATGTTTTTTTAACTTCATTTAAATCTTTTAAATTGTTGCTATATGTGAAGGAAAAATATCGTAAAGTGTCACTTGTATTTTGGAGAATATTGATTTTTAATGTATCATTTGTATAGGATACTTTATTTATTCGATAAATATTATTTGGAAATTCATTTATACCTAATAAGTTGCCCATTATACTATATTCATATACTTTAGATCTATGATTGTCAACAAAAATAAACAATTTATCATTATACAAATAAGTTTTAGTAGGCAAATAAAACTTCATTGATGTATCAGTAACAACAAATTCGTTTATAAAATTAGGAGGTGTATTAGAATATACTTTTATTGAAAAGATGATAAATATTAAAATTATTGATATTATAGTGTATTTTAGTTTCATTATTGTTCTCCAAATTGCGGGCTTAACTTATTTCATTAAAAAATTGAAATAAAGAAAAGCCCACTTTTTATTAAATTAAAATATAAGGTTATTTAGTTATTTCGATATTTTGTGAATGAATTTCACCAGTGTCAAGTTGTACTGTTAAAATATACTTACCATTTGATATATCTTGCAAATGAATACGATTTTCTTGAATATATCGTTGGTCAATTGCAATTGTTTTGTTTGTAAAAAAATCAATTAGTTTATAATTTATTGGGTCACTTGGTTTATTCGAAAGAACAACATTAATACTATTTGACCTAACTGGATTTGGGTAAATTAAAAATGAAAATCCTTGATTGACGCTTTTATTTGTAAAGTTGAATTTTTTACTTATAAGTATTTTTATTATAACACTATTTACATTATGATTCTTTTGAATTATTGGAAAAATTTCATTTGAATTAATTTCATTACCTAAAGAAATTCCAATGTCTACAAAAATAAATATAAATATTGTGATAACAATTCTATTTGCAATTTGTTTTATTGACATATTGTTATGCACCCCCCACTTGAAAAACTATCATAACCAGTAATGCCGAAACAAGGACTTGGATTTGGCGGAATGGCATCTTCGCATAAACCTTCATATTCAACAGATGTGATTGAAAAAATCTCACTTCCACATTTACAATATTTCACATAATGGGCGCAACAGGTTGAACTTTCGGATTCGCAAGGGTGTGTCATAGTTATTACACTTGGATCACTTCCGCCAGTTCCTGGCTCTTTAATATACCAGCAAACAACTTGGCAAGAGAAGTTAGAATAGTAAACATCTGCTTCACATTTATCCTGCCAAGATGGATTACTACAATTTGGCGGTGTACCATAGCAATTGTATTCTGTCTGCTTATTAGGAGGTAGGTTATTGTAGAAATTCTCAAATGCCTTCTTTGCCATCAAAGAACTTGCTTCGCTAAATAATAATCCAAACTGAACATAATTCATTGTTCCAAAGTTATCAGGATAACCCGGATAAATTGCTTGAGTTAATGTTGCACATTGTCCCCAATCCCAATTTATATGGTATATTTTAGTTTCTAACCTAATAAAAGTTTCTCCATTATTACAATCAGGTTGCGTAATAGTACATTCTCGCACATAATAATCAACATGTACAGTGCAGTTTAAATAAGTCATATCAAAACCATAAGGAATCCAATCACCACAAATTTTACCTGATTCTTCTGTGTAGCAAATATCGTTGTCTGCATAGTTTTTACTTACTGTTAAAAATAAACCGATAATTATATTTAATGTAAATATTACATATTTTAGTTTCATATTTAAAACTCCTTTTTTTGTTTATTATAATTATGTATTTTTTTGTTCTCCTTTATCTGGAACAAAACGGAATATTATCTCTCTTGTACGCATAGCTGCAAACATAGAATTAATCTACATTTGCAGCAGTTGTATAGGAAATTTGAACT
>DYLM01000207.1 GCA_020722095.1 Chloroherpeton thalassium | reverse complement strand
TAGCGACTTTGAAAAAGGAATGGACGAGATTTTGACAGATTTATCATATTCTATCGGAAAAAGACAAGCAATTCCAGCACAAACCGCTTCAATCACAGACCCAAGATGGATATTTCAGAACAAAGAAGGAACGCAAACTCTAACGCAAGATGGAGATGTATTTACAATAAATTTTCCAGCAGGAACATCCTCAGCAATATATTATTTTTCTCACCAATTCAATTACAGTGCTTATGTGGAGTGTGAATTCTTAGATTTGGAACCGGGAACAACGACTATATTGTTCATAACAAGTTCTGTAAGTGATTTTGGAACACAGCCAGCATATTTAACAGGACAAACATTTCCTACGAGTAAAAATGAATACAACCAAACAATGGGGGAAGGATGGTTTGCGATCATGGAATATGGTTCTGATACAATTTTACACAGACCAAGAACTTTAATCTGGAGCCCTGATGTTGAACCATTTGGAAAAATAAGAATGTCAAAAAGCGGAGGTGTAATAAAGGTGCATAAAGGAAATGAGTATATATTCTCTGCTTTAACGAGTGAAAATATATCTAACTTTTATTGTGGATTATTCACATACTCTTATGCTAGCGAGGAACCAAGATTTACAAAATTTAAAAATTTAAAATGTGGAAATTATTAATTATATTGTTAATTATATTTTTAATAGGAACATGCAATGCATATACTCCTATTGGAGGAGGAGTTTGTAATTGCAACTCTTGCACTGATTGCACATCTGCTTTAGAAAACAACACTGATTGTTCAAATGAAGTTCGGCTAACAACCAACATCGGATCAGGAGCAACCTGTATAAATAATGGTGGATATACTGCCTTTTCTCACAAAATTTTAAACGGACAAGGATATAAAATAACCGCAGATGAATATGGTATTTGGTTAGATGACGATAATCAAGGAATGACAATAACAAACTTAAAAATAGAAGAATGTAATGCGGGAATATATATGGAAGAAGATATAGAAAACACAATAATACAGCACTGTAATATTTCTCAAAATTATTTCGGTATATATTTTAATAGTGGTAATGATTTGATTAATACCACTGTAGAATATAATCGCATAATTAAAAACAATTATGGAATATTTGGATATCTTCAA
>DYLM01000206.1 GCA_020722095.1 Chloroherpeton thalassium | reverse complement strand
CTACTAATTTCTGGCGATTCAAAAATCACTACGGAAACTATGATGGTGAAGCTTATGATTTAGATTCAGGAGATCCAGGAGAAATCAGATGGGACGATAGCAGTATCTTTACTGTTTCTGGAAATGCTTATGAAGATGAGACAGAGACAGTTTTGAGTATTTGTGATGGAGTTAATCCAATGATTGCAATGAGAATAGGAAACTTTACTTATGGACCGGTTTCTTGTTCTAGCTCAACCGGAGCTTTTAACTTTGATTCAACCGTTAAACCTGCTACAGGTACTCCAATTATTATCTGGATTGATGGGCAATCCGGAGTTTATGGTTCAAACATTAATCGGTATTCTGGATCAGGAGATGTGAGTGGAATTGATTTAAGAAGAAATAGGGTTATTGTCCAGCATGATGATTCAGGCCCCATCACTAATAGTAATTTGGATGCTTGGGATAATGATAATGATGAAGATCTCAATTATGTAGTCAGTGGAGGAAATTTAATCTTGGAAAATGGTTCTAAACTAATTATCAATGAAGGAGACAATTTCACTCCTGGAGGAGAAGTGACCACTCATCCTGCTAGTAATCCTATTGCTCCAGATGGTGATATTTTGATTAAAAATGGAGCAACTTTCTCAGTTGGAACCAATACAATTTCTTGCGGAGGAGACTGGAAAAATTTGGGAATTTTCTCTGCAACTTTTGGCCAAATTACTATTTTTACTGCTAGCTCCACTGGTTTTTCTATTGATAACGGTAATTCCAATTTTGAAAACGTAATCTTTAATAATCCTTCTGGGGGTTGGCAATTTACTAATTCTATTACACTTAGTGGTAATTTAAAAATGTTAGCCGGAACCCTATCTGGAAATTTGGATATTACCATTAAGATTAAAGGAGGTTCAGCTACTGGAACTGCAGGAATAATTAATTTAACAAATGGAACCTTTAAATTAGAAGGCTCTGGAAAAATTGGAGCGGATTCTTCTTGGACCTTTTATAATTTAACTTTAGGTTCTGGAGAAGTTGGAACTACTGAAAAAATCAATTCCGGAAATATTGAAGTTAAAAATGTTTTAACTATTGCTGAAAATCAAACTCTTCAAGCCGGCTCTCAAATTTGGAATTTATCCGGTTCTGGCACA
>DYLM01000205.1 GCA_020722095.1 Chloroherpeton thalassium | reverse complement strand
TTTACTAAAGTTTGTTAAAAAGTACTGATATGATTGAGGCCGATGGAAATTAATCAGTTATAAATTATAAATTCGTTTATAATAAATTATATGATTATTGAAGATCGTCTAAAACTTATAAAAGAAGTCGGTGAAGAAATCATTCAAGAAGATGAACTAAAAAAACTTTTTGAAAGCGGGGAGGAGCTTATAGCTTACGATGGATTTGAACCTTCAGGACAAATACACATTGCCCAGGGAATTCTTCGCGCCATAAATGTCAATAAGATGATCAAAGCAGGGGTGAAGTTTAAGATGCTGGTCGCTGATTGGCATGCGATGGCTAATAATAAAATGGGTGGCGATTTAGATAAAATCAAAACGGTCGGAAAGTATTTTATTGAAGTTTGGAAGGCTTCGGGGATGGATTTAAAGAATGTTGAATTTATTTGGGCTTCTGATTTGACCAAAGACCAAAATTACTGGAAACTTGTTCTTCAAGTTGGAAAGACCAATGCTTTAAAAAGATTTATCAGGACAGCTGAGATGATGGGACGGGAAGAGTCTTTAGACAAGTTAACCGGAGCTCATATTATCTATTCTTGTATGCAGGTTGCCGATATTTTTACTCTTGGAGCAAAAATTACCCAACTGGGAATGGATCAAAGAAAAGTGAATATGTTGGCCCGTGAAGTTGGTCCAATGTTGGGTTACTGGAAACCGGTTGTTGTGTCACATCATATGTTGATGGGATTACAAAAATCCAAAATCCAAAATCCAAATGACAAATCAAATCCAAAATCCAAAATCCAAATAACAATAGAGAGGAAAATGAGTAAGTCGATGCCGGATAGCGCAATTTTTATGACTGATACGACCGAAGATATCAAAAGAAAGATTAATAAAGCCTATTGTTTGGAGGGGGATACAAAAGAGAATCCGATATTGGAGTATTATAAATACATTATATTTGAATCATTTGAGAAATTACGGATTAACGAATTACGGATTGAGAGACCTAAGAAGTTTGGTGGTGATTTAACTTTTAAAACTTATGAAGAACTGGAAAAAACTTTCAGCGAAAAAAAAGTCCACCCGATGGATTTGAAGGCGACTTTGTCCAAATTATTGGATCAGTTGATTGAGCCGGTCAGACGCCATTTT
>DYLM01000096.1 GCA_020722095.1 Chloroherpeton thalassium | reverse complement strand
GAAAGTGCGGAATAATCAGGATATTTTGCATTTTTTAGATTTTCTTTCATATTATAACCTAAACTCTAAACCCATAACACTAACACTTCCCAAATCGCCATAATCAACCCAAACATAATCAACTTGAATATTATTGTTTGTAAATTGATTAAAATTCAAACCAACACCAGCAGAAAAACCTTGTGTATCATAAAAGAATCGATAACCGCTTCTAAATGAAATTATATCATTCCAACTATATTCTGCTCCAATATTTATTCTAAATGGATTATCAAAGCTATCTATTAAACTTGCCGAAATTAGTAGTTCATTCTCGGCACTTTGCAACCAAATTGATTTTCTGCCCAAAATTACACTTGATACACCAAGTGAAAAACTTGTAGGAAGTGGATATTTTTCCATCGATAGTTGAGATTCAGGAGACGGACTGCCAGGAAAATCATCTGGCTTATCTTTATAAAATGATAAATGTGGACCTTCAGAAATTCCCATTTCAGTTCCAAGATTTAGTATATTCATTCCTATTCTCAATCCCATTTCATCAACATTATAAATTGTGCCTAAATCAAAAGCAAAATTTGTTGCAGTTTCTAACCAAATTCGTTCGTAAATGTACTTCCCAGAAATTCCAACGTGAACACGTTTTGTAAGTTGTTTTGAATAATTTGTTGTGATGACAATGTTATTTGCATCAAACATTTCTCCAGTTCCTTCAGGTGATTCAATTGTTGTAACTTCCATTTCTCCAACTGTTAGATATTGCACCATTATTCCAAAAATATCGTCATCTGTAATCGGGAAAGTAAAACCAAAGAAATGATGTTGAACTTCAGCATATCTCTGACTAAATTGATATTGTAGTGAAGGTTCTTTTATAAGAGATGTTCCCGCTGGATTCCAAAACATTGCCGAAGCATCATCAGCAATTCCAACGAATGCACTTCCCATTCCAATTGCTCTTGAACCAACCTCCATAAGCAAAATATTTCCTGATGTTGTACCAACTTTGGAATTAACATCAGTTTGTGCTGTGTAAATGGAAAAAGTTAAAAATGTAAGAATTATTATTGATATAAAATTACTTTTCATTCAAAAACCTATTTAATAATTGCAAATTTGTCAATCTTTTTTGTCCCATCAGGAGATTCGACAGAATAAATGTAAATTCCGTAAGCAACTTCAAGTTGAGCATCATTTTGTAAATTCCATCTTTCTTCACCAACCGTATCACTTTGATGATGCAAAGTTTTAATTAAATCTCCACGTAACGTGTAAATTTTAATTGTACATTTTGGTGGCAAATTAGTAAATCGAAGTTCTCTACTTGCTCTATCTCCTTGAGTTACACCTTGTTCAGCAATATTATACCCAATATATGGATTTGGGACAACCTTTATTTTTGCAAAATCAAATCCACTTTCTGAGGTTGTATATTTGTTAGTAATAATTTTGTATTTATCATTTTCTGTGAAAGGCTTTTTGGTTTGATAAAGATAAATATCGCCCGCTGAAGGTGGAACATCTCCATCTTGCCAATCTATTGTAAATTGCCATGTCCTATGATCTACATCTGGTTCAAGCAAGTAAATGAAATCACCAGAAGCCCAAGCTGCACCTGGATTTCTCATATATAAATTTAGTGGTGTTGTTAATTGTGGATCTTTGGTCAGATTGAATATTTGAAAAGGTACTTTTTTTGATGTTGGTAACTGATAATATTTCAAACTCGAATCACCAAAAACGACTGCATAATCGCCAGCAAAACCACTTGTATCGGTTAACTGACTAAAAGTAGAAAATGAATAATTTGAAGTATCATTTACAACGGAAGTCCAACCTTTTGATAATTCTTCCAAATTATTATGATTTATCACTTTTACACCAATTCCATCAAATATTGGTCGAGCTTGAGCAATTCCAGATTCTGATTCAAGCCAAGTTTTAGCAAAATCTTGAACTACGTACTCTGATTTAGTTTCGTTATAAATGTCAAAGAGAATTGAATCTGTTGTTCCTTTGAATTCAATTATATATGAATCTCCAGTTACTTCCACTGGATTTATTGTTTCCACAGAAATAATTCCTGTTGCAATTCCTTCAGTATGTTCAATGTTTTCATCACTTGAACCTGGGTTATAACCTTGTGGTGTAACACCTGGAATTACATCAATTGTTTGAACTAATCTTGGGTCATTTCCTTTAAATGATTCTAACGAAGGTTGCCCATCATCAATAACAGGATAATCATAAGCAGTAATTGTATATCGATAACGAACTCCGTTTAACACATCATTATCAACAAAAGTATATTTTAAGCCACTGTTTGTCCCTAAATCAAAAAATGGATTTAGCGGGTCAGAACCTGACCATTCATCAATTTTATCATAAATTGCAAGAGGTTTATAACCAACTATTTCTTCTCCTGAATAATCATAGATTGGTGTTCCCCATTCAGGGTCGCCTTGTCCGTTTAGATTTGCTTGAGTTTTATAAATACGATATCCTTCAAAATCATGATTTCGAGTTACGATTTCATAAGAATCTTCTGATTCAGTATCCCAATAAAGAGTAACTTTTCCATTTTCTCCGTAAACAACGGGAAGATCATTTTCGTCTTTGACAATTGTTCCAACTGCAGAAAGTTTTGGAGCTGCTGGCGGACGAAATCCAATAAAATTATTTTCATAAAGTTCATCGGCTTGAACTAATGCGTCAAAAACTGATTTAAATCTTATATCGGGAGGATTTGTAGGAAATCCATCAGCGTCTAAAATTCCTGGATTTGGTGTTCCTCCAACAATTCCGATATGGATAGGAATTGTATCTCCAGGAGCAATTGAAAATGGACCAGAACTGAACCAAAATTGAATATCTGGTCGGCTTCCCAAAGGAAATCCTTCTTGGTATTCCTTCAATAATTCAATGTCATCAATATGTGGATCACTTCCGTGGAACCATTTTGGTCTTTCTGTTTCTGGTACTAATTCTGGCTTTCCCGCAGAAATAGCAAAAAACGTTTTTTCAAGTTGCTCGTTTACTGGTGTTGGACGCATTGCTTCATCTTGGTCAAACCAATGAAAACCAGTTATTCCAATTTCAGCACTTGCTGGATTGCTTGGATTTTCTTTTGGTGTTTTAAAGAAATTTATTCCGTAGGCAGAAACTGCTCCAGAATTTTCGGGATAATTTTCATCTGTAAAAGTATCTAATTTATCAAAAGCAAGAAAAACATCAATCGTACCGTCTCCATCATAATCGTAAATTAAACCATAATCATCTTCTGCCCAAGGAGAAGCTTGGTAGTTATTCGAATTTGGAGCTAAATATCTACCTGGCAAATCTGGGTCAACAAAAAATGCAAAATAAACACTATCGATTTGTCCGTTGTAATGGTGTCGGTCAGGATCATAAAATTTTGATTTTGGGTCATTTAATTCTTCTTCGGTTCTGAAAATGTAATTAATATTAAAGAAAGTTACATTCTGATAAAGTGGGGTTGAATAACTATAACCAGTAACTTCCATATCAATTCCTACTGGATAACCATATTTTGCTGTTGTTGCCCCCGAGCGAATTCCGTTGTATTTGTCAGTTGAAATAAAATATGTATCTTTATTCGAAACAAAATTCCCTTCCATTTCTTGTCCAAAAGTTGGAGAACTTTCATCAGGATCTAATGCCCAATTCCCAGGCCAATGATATTCACCTGGGGTAGAAATCCAGTTATTGTTTGTATCAAAATAGCCTTCAGGCCAACTTGTTGGAAAAGTACTTGTGGCAACCATTGCCATGTTATCTTGCAAAAGATTTCCATGCAAATATGTGCTTGAATTATCAAGAGCTTCCCAATCTGTAAAATTAATTCCATCACCTTGCAATAAATGAACGGCAGAAAAAGATTCGATAGCATTATACTGTTTACTTCTATCTTCAGGTAAAGGATTTCCACTAGCTGATTGATTTCCCCAAGGTCCAGGAGGCATCAAAATAACAGGGGCAATCCAACGCACTTCACCCCAATCTCCGTGGAATGCTCCAGGATACCAACTTTGGTAACCTGGCAAATCATAACCACTCAATAATCCAAAATTGTAAACTCCGTGGACTTTCATTTTACCAGCATCCATAAACCCAACTGCTCTATCAAAAATTGATTTTGGTTTATCAAGGCTAAATTTATAGTTGTCGTTTTGTTCCTTTTTATCTTGAGCAAAACTTATTGTAGTAGTTAATATTATAATTATGGAAAGTATTTTTTTCATTAGTAACCTGCTCCACCGAATTGAACTTCGATTCCAAGATAGATTGTCCTTGGTAAATCAAAATTGTTATTGTTTCTTGAATCCCAATATGAAGAAGATCTCGTAAAGTAAGAAGATGTTCCAGGGTTAGTTGGCGAACCTGTTAAAGTATAGCCAGAAAGTACATTTTTATTGTCAAAAAGATTTTTTATCTGAAGTAAAGCCACAAATTTCATCCCCATCATTTCCCACAATTTTGAAAATCTGACATCGAATTTATGAGCAAATGGCCAGTTTGCAGAATATGGTTCGACAATAATACCACTTTGAATTGTTGGTGTATATGGCATTCCAGTTTCGCCATAGTAGTTAACTGAAAAATCAAAATTACTTAATGGATGCAAATCGAATAATTCAAATCCGTCGTTTTCAGCAAAAGAATATTGAAAACTTGCTCGAATAACATGTGTTTGGTCCCAAGGGGCAGTTGTTTCCTTCTTTGGAATGTTATCTTGTGTATCACCCGACCAATAACCATCCCAAGAAGTTGGTTGCAAAACTTTTGCTTTAGAAAATGAATAGTTAATTAGAAAACTATAATTATTTGAGAAACGTTTGGTAAGGTTTACTTCAAAACCTTTTGCTGAACCAAGATTATTGTTGATAAAAATTGAGTATGTGAATGGATTGTTGCCCCCAGGGTCAGAATATGCTGGTACAACAACAGAACCAACTTGATTGATTGTTTCTTTATTCCAAAGATTTAGTTTGATTACGTAATCTTCAACAATTTCATGTTGCAAAGCAATTTCGTATTGAATTGATTTTTCGGGTAAAAGATTCGGATTTCCCAATAAATTTCCTCGCATAATACTAATTTCCCGATTTTCTGTTGTTGCTCGATACATATCTCGATAATTTGGAATTTGAAAAAAATGTCCAAAATTAAATGATAGCACTGAAGATTCAGTTAAAGGATATGCAATTCCTATTCTAGGACTGAAACTAAATTTAGCGTCAACTTTTACTAATGAATTGAAGTTCACTGTATCAGAATTGAAATCTTGTTCTCCTAAAACATCAAATGGATTTTCCCAAGTATAACCGCCTGTATTTAAATAATCGAATCTACCACCAATATTAAAAATGATGCTTTCAAATTCAGCTTTAGTTTGAAAATAAACGGCACCTTCCAAAGGAGAATATTGATAAACTGTTGGATAAGGATCTACACTTGAAATATTTTGATAAGATTCATGATCGAGGTCAATCAAATTAGCTTGAAAACCCGTCTCAATCATAAAAACTGGCGTAACTTGACTTGTAAAATCAAAACGAGATTCATAATTTGTGCTAAAATCACCAGTGTACCATCTATTATCAGCAACTAAATAAAAAGATGATTCAAAAGGATCATAAACTGCATCTGAACTTGCATAAGGAATATATTCATCTGGAGTTTTTATATTATCTGATGGTGGATTAAAAATATCCCATTTGCTTGCATATTTTTTATTATAATCTTTAAGTATTCTAATGTTTGTTTTGGAATAAAATCTTGATAAACTTAACGAATAGAATGTATTTGTAGATAGAGTGTGATTTAGTGTTAAAGTTTGTTTGTTGCTCGAAATTATCTGAACATTTTGACCTTGCATGTTGTAATCGTAATATGCGTTAAAACTATTATACTGTCTATATCGTTTATCCATTAAAAATGAAAGCATAACTTTAATATCTCGGAATAGGTTAAAGTTCAACTTTCCGAATAAATTGTAAGAATTATTCCAACCAAGTCCAACCCAACCCGAATACATATCAATCGGATTTATCTTTCTTCCATCTGGACCAATAACATTATCCCAATTACTTGCCAATCCAGTTTGAATTGAATCTAAATTTCCATATTTCAAATATCCATCAATAATTTCTTGTGAAGTCGGTAAAACAAAAGGCTCAACATCTCCATCACCATCAGTATCAATCTGAATTGTTCGATAATCATCCCAAACTATGTCATCAAAAAGCAAAGTTGTACCACTACTTGTGCTAACTTCGCTTGATAGAAAGAACGATACATTTTTAAGAAGCGGAAGTCTGCCACTTAATGTTGTTTGTACATTTTGCAAACGTAATGCTTTACTTCTTTCATTTGATAAAAACTCCAAATCCATTGGATATGATGAATAATATCTAACACTTCCAGATGTTTTTTCATTTCCTTCTTTTGTAGTTAGATTTATTACTCCAGAAAGAGCATTTCCGTATTTAGCACTATATCCACCAGATTCAATAGCAACTTGATTTATTGCATTCTTGCTGATTTGTGTTCCAAATCCACCGAAAATTGGGTTAGAAACTTTAACACCATCAATCATCAGTGAAACTTCGTTACTTCTTCCTCCACGTAAGCGAATATCATCAATTCCTCTTTCATTATAACCAGCTTTTGCATTTGGAGTATTTGTAAGTACACTTATATTTGATTGAGTTGATAATACTTCCTGAAGATTTTCGATGGGTAGTTTCTCTAATTCATCTGATGAAAGAGTTGTTATTTTAGATGTAGCATCTTTCTGAACAAGTTTTTCCCTCGGCGAGACAATTATCTCCTCACCCAAATCTACGCTTTGTTCTTTAAGAATAAAATCTACTTCAGTTGTTAAACCAGGTTTAACAATTACACCAGTTTCTTTAACTTTTTGATAACCAATATATGAGGCAACAACTGAATACTTTCCAGGCGAGATATTTAGGATAACATATTTCCCTTCAATATCAGTGCTTGCTCCAATATTCCTTCCTTCAATTATCACATTCACACCAGGTAAATCATTTCCACTTTCGTCTGTAATTTTTCCAACAATTTTACCTGATACTTGTGGAAAAATGTTAATTGAAATTAACAAGAATAATATAATTTTTTTTAGCACGGCTTCACAATGTTTTTATTGTTACACCATAATTTATGTTATTTCTTTTCGTTTTGCAAGTTTTTTTAAAAAATTATTTTTACAATTGTGGAGATTAAGTAATACAATTTTTTATGATTATCTTCACTTCATCAAAATTATATTATCTGCAATCTTTGAAATTTCTGTCGAATTTGAA
>DYLM01000204.1 GCA_020722095.1 Chloroherpeton thalassium | reverse complement strand
AATATTACATACTATTGTTCCTATTAATACAAATAATATTAAAATTTGGTTCCAAGTAAATTTCATTTTTTGAACTTGCTCAACCGTTTTTAATTTTTGCGTAATTTATTCGGTTTTCTGAATAAGAATGCACGTCAAATGGTGTTTTTCCTCCCTTTTAACTTTTAATGGCGGACATATTCGTTCACCAAATGTCCAAAGATCACCGCTAAAAACTTGGTAGTATTCCTGATCAATAATCTTTCCCGGATTTTCCTTCAGCCAGGCATCAATTTCTTTTCGAGAGAAAACCTGAGTGATATAGGGAAGATCTTGACCATACCCTGCATCTGGGAGCTTGTACACATTGTCAACATACTGTTTTTCGTTATATGGGAATGTAAGAACAAGATGTCCACCTGGCTTTAATAATCTGAACATTCCTTTAATAGCTTCTTTGTGATTTGAGATGTGTTCAAGAACACTAATACAAGTTATTAAGTCGAATTTTTTTGTAATTTTTGTTTTTGTTATGTCATCATGTATGATATTGTAATGCCTATTAGAAAATCCTTCTTTCCAGTAACCTTCAATTTTGTCAATTGCTGTTACTTTAAAACCACAATTTGCCATAATATGTGGCCAAGCAGTTGTACCCGTACCAACATCAAGAACCTCCACAGGGCATGTTTCTGAAAGGCATTTATGTGCAAATCCATACTCAATTGGTCTCTCATTAATATTTCCAAAAGGAGGATATTTTTGTTCTATTAGAAGTATTGGTTTTAGATAAATATTTCCTATTCCTTCATATATTCTAAAGATTCTTATCAGTATTCTTTTAATTATTTTCATCTTAAAGTTGATTAATTATAGTTATAATTTTTTCTCCAGCGTCCCCATTCCCAAACGGATTTTTCCAATTTCTCTCTTTATTAATTATTAAATTTACAGTATTAAATAGTTTATCCGGATCACACCCAACCAAGATATTGCTCCCAACATCAACGGTCTCAGGTCGTTCGGTATTGTCTCTTAGAGTAACACAAGGAACCTTTAAAATACACGTTTCCTCCTGGACACCGCCAGAATCAGTAAGAACCAATTTAGCATTTGCCTCCAACTGTAAAAATTCAAGATAACCCACGGGATTAATTAAATTTATATTTTTATCCAATTTTA
>DYLM01000203.1 GCA_020722095.1 Chloroherpeton thalassium | reverse complement strand
ATTTTATGAGCTTGATGAAATGCTTGGCGGTTTTCAAAAATCTGATTTGATAATTATCGCGGCAAGACCTTCTATGGGAAAGTGTCTTGGTAAAGGAACTAAGGTTTTAATGTATGATGGGTCATTAAAAGCTGTAGAAGATATTATTGTTGGTGATTTATTGATGGGAGATGACTCAACTCCTCGAAAAGTATTATCACTTGCTCGTGGAAGAGAGATGATGTATTGGGTAAAACAAAAACATGGTATTGATTATCGTGTTAATGAAAGTCATATTCTTTCCTTAAAACGCAGTCGGAACGAAGGAAATCATCATCAAGGTGATGTTCTTAATATTGAAGTAAGCGATTATTTATCCAAATCAAATAAATGGAAAACTAATTACAAAGGATATAAAACTGGAATTGAATTTAATTATCAGGATGTCCCTCTTGATCCATATTTATTAGGTCTTTGGCTTGGTGATGGAAAATCTGATAGTTCAAGAATTTATACTCAGGACATGGAAGCAGTTGAATATCTGAATGATTATGCTTCGAAATCAAATCAATATGTTTCTGTTTATCAGGAGAAGGAAAAATGCCCTGCTTATACAGTTACAGGTGGCAAAACTCAACAAGCAAGAAATAATTCAATTCAAGCAAAGCTTAGAGAATCAAATCTGCTTAACAATAAACATATTCCTGATGTTTATATATCAAATAATAAAAGTATTCGATTGCAATTGTTAGCTGGTTTAATTGATAGTGACGGTTATGTAAATTCAAAGTATGGAAGTACAGTTGAAATAACATCCAAGTACGAACATCTTGCTAAACAAATAAAATTTTTATGTGATACTCTTGGTTATAGGACTTCAATTAAAGAGAAAAGAGCTGTTATCACTTCAACTGGATTTGAAAGTACAGTTTGGCGAGTTAGATTTAATGGTAACATTGATGAAATTCCAACTAAGATTAAAAGAAAAAACACAAAGCAATGGACTGATAATCGTGATTGGCAAGTAACAGGAATTGAAGTTGAGCAAGACAAAGTAGATGATTATTATGGTTTTGAGATAGATGGAAATCATTTATTTCTTTTAGAAGATTGTACAGTAACACATAACACAGCTTTTGCCTTATCACTTGCACGCAATGCTGCAATTGATCACGGTGTTCCT
>DYLM01000202.1 GCA_020722095.1 Chloroherpeton thalassium | reverse complement strand
CCAAGACCAGGGCTTTCTCAAACAATACCTGCATCTGCCTCAAAAATTGGTGCAAACAATACATATTGGAGGACAGACCTTTCAATTTTTAATCCATCAGAAAACCAAATTGATTTAACATTAAATTACTTCAATAATTTTGAGAACAAGAGTTTAAACTTTAATTTAAGTGCCTATGAACAATTAAATTTAAAAGACATAATTTCAAAAACATTCAATATGCCAGAGACATTTGGAGCAATAACTTCAATTTGTTTAAATGAAACCCAGCCAATATTATTTTCAAGGACATATACAGAGGCGTTTTCCGTGTCCGTTATCCGTAATTCGTCAATTGGGACATATGGACAAGGGATAAGGGCATCCCCATATGAGGAGACATTTTATCAAGGTGAGAAGGCATACATAACAGGACTTAAAAACAATCAAGATTTCAGAACAAACATTGGATTTTTCAATTTAAAAGAATTTCCAATTGAGATAAACTTAAAATTATACAATGAAATAGGGGAAGAAATTGCAAATCAAAAATATAACTTAGGTCCCTTTCAACATTTACAAATAAACGACATATTTTTAAATTTAAACATAGAAGAAGAATACAATGGGGCATATGGAGAATTATGGACAGAGACAAAGGATGGGAGGTTTATATGTTATTCATCAATAGTAGATAACAGGACAGGGGATCCAGTATACATAGAAGGAGAAGGTTTTGGAGGGTATACACCAGAGGGATTTCATCAAATAATACCAGTAGTTGCATCAACAAAAGGTGAAAACAATACAAACTGGAAGACAGAAGTTATACTCACAAATTTAGGAGAAGAAGAGCAAGAGGTAAATTTAAAATATCACATATCAGGAGGAGGAGAAGAAAGTTTAAATTTAACAATTCAAAAGGGTGAGGTAAGATACTTTAAAGATATTTTAACAGAATTTTTTAGTTTACCAGAAAGTTTTGGATGGCTTGAGATAAATCATACAACATCTGGACTTAAGGCAAGGGCAAGGGTATATACAGAGGCGTTTTCCGTGTCCGTTTTCCGTAATCCGTCAATTGGGACATATGGGCAAGGGATAAAAGGAATAAACATTTTAAATATAGCAGATGGGGAAGGTTATTTATTGGATTTAGAAGAAGATGAAAATTTCAGAACAAA
>DYLM01000201.1 GCA_020722095.1 Chloroherpeton thalassium | reverse complement strand
CACTCATCAATCTCGGCAACAACTCATCACGACTGCGAGCGAGGGATTGGATTTGGTGTAAATTATCCAAAATTTTGATAAAGATTGGAGTAGTTGCATTGTGAAAATTATTTAGTGTTTCTTCATTTGGTACAATAATTTCTATATTTGAAAATGTAGAAGTATTGATATTTAAAGTTGCAGAGCCACCACTTCCGATAGCCAATAAATCACTTTTCATATTTACAAGAACAAAATACAAGTATTCAAGATGTTTTTTATCATTTGGAATGATTGAGTTTATTTGTTGATTTGTTTGAGAATCTTTACTTGTTATTGAAACTAAACCAACTGTCGCAATACAGCTTACACAAATTGATTTTTTTGGAATAAATTTATTTTTCTGTGTACTTGCTCCAAGTTCTGTCAAGGAATCTTCTGTATTTACAATAAAAACTTCACTGTGCATATCTGGAATTTTAATAAATGGAATTTCTCCACCAAAATATTCTGGATTTCCTTTTGAAGGTGTTTTTCCACAAACAATTTGTCCAACTTCCCCCAACTTCCCAACTCTCCACCCCTCCGGCAATTCATCATCCACTCCATACTTCCCAAACCACTCCCCAAAAATCACTTGCCCCAGCTCTTCCAGTGTTTTATTTTCCTCTCTCAAAAGCTCAATCTTGTCATCAAAAGCCGAGAGGACAGAAGCGATGGCTTGTTGTTCGGGAAGAGGAGGGAGGGAGAGTTTTAATTTTCCAACTTGTGTAAAAGTTATTGCAGGCATTGTTGAAGATGATTGATCTTTGTTTAAAAATTGATAAATAGAATCTTGTCTCAAAAACCAATAAAGCCAATTTTTATCAATATTTTCAGTAGGTTTTATTTGAAAAGTATTATTTGCAATTACTCCAGCGATACCACGAACTATTTTACCTGCAGTTTGTGAGCCATACCTAATCATCACAAGATCGTCTTCATTCACAAAACATCTTTCTGGATTTTCAATATATCTTGGCTTTTCTCCTTCATTTGTGTAATCAACAATACGAACAAATCTTACAAATCCTTCTTTTTGTTCTGGATATTGATAATCAGTTGAAACTTGAAAACCTTGAGAAAAAGTTGCAACCTCCCCCAAAGTCGTCTCCACCCAATCACTTGGAGGGAAACTTGAAGAATTTGCT
>DYLM01000095.1 GCA_020722095.1 Chloroherpeton thalassium | reverse complement strand
ATGTAATCGGACCATTGAATATGGCAGCAGAATATGTAGATAGAATATCCAAAGGCGATATACCACCAAAAGTAACAGAAATCTACAATGGCGATTTCAATGAAATTAAAAATAACTTGAATGGAACGATTGATGTGATGAATAGTTTAACGGGTGAAATTCAATCATTAATTGAAAATGCAGTAAATGGTAATCTATCGTTCCGTGCAAATGCCAAAATATTTATTGGTAGCTGGTCAGAATTAGTAGGTGGAATCAATAAATTGTTAGATAATATTGTCAATCCAATTGATGAAGCAAGCCATGCTGTAGGCATATTAGCTACTGGTGATTTGAGAGTTAGAATGGAAGGAAATTATAAAGGCGATTTAGCTAAATTAAAGAACGATATAAATACATTAGCAGATTCGTTATCTGCATTAATCAACGAAGTTAATAATACTGTTGAACAAGTAGCAAGTGCTGCAACGCAAATGTCTGCTACGGCAGATACATTGGCAGCAGGCACTCAAGAGCAATCCGCTCAAACTGATGATGTTGCTTCTGCAGTTGAAGAAATGAGCCGTACAATTACAGAAAATGCAATGGGTGCTACTCGTACTTCCGAAGTTGCTCATAAGAATGGCGACTTGGCAAATCAAGGTGGGGAAGTTGTTCAACAAACCGTTCAAAAGATGACTGATATTGCTAAAGTTGTTGGGGATTCTGTTATAACTATTCAAAAATTGGGTGAGTCATCCAAGCAAATTGGCGAAATTATATCTGTGATTGATGATATTGCCGATCAAACTAACTTGTTAGCTCTCAATGCCGCAATAGAGGCAGCTCGTGCTGGTGAACAAGGTCGTGGATTTGCTGTGGTTGCCGATGAAGTTCGTAAATTAGCTGAACGAACTACTGATGCTACAAAACAAATTGCAAATATGATCCGTGGTATCCAGAAAGAAACTGATATGGCAGTTGTAGCTATGAATCAAGGAAATGACGAAGTTAAGAAAGGTATAGAACTTGCAGATCGTGCTGGTCAATCACTTGGCGATATTTTAAGTTCAACTAAAGAACTTCTCGAAATGATTAATCAAATTGCTGCTGCAAGTGAAGAACAATCAGCAACATCCGAAGAAATTTCGAAGAATGTAATTTCAATCTCTAAAGTTATTGCCGAATCTTCACGCAGAGTGGAAGATGTTGCTCATGCAAGTGACGATATGGCTAAATTAACTGAAAGATTACGTAATTTAATGATGCAGTTCAAAATTGATGCAGGTGGCTCATTCTCCTCACAAAGTAGTTCCACCAAGAACTATTCATTAGGAGGAAGCAGTGCTTCTAAACGTCAATTGCAAAGTAGTAGTGTAGCAGCAGCTCCAAGTTACAATGCACCTGCTGAAGCAGGTTCAATATGGGATTAGATGTAAAAATTAATTAATTCTCCTAAATTAATTTAACAAAAGAGGTTGTCCGTAAAAAGGCAGCCTCTTTTTTTATTTTACAGTTAAATAATTTGATTTAGAAGACCTCTTTTTCTTAGTTGTTTTATATCTTTTTTATAAATTATTAAAATAATTCATAAAAATATATACTTTTTTTTGTTGATAGTTATCAAATTGTAAATATTTGATATAATTATAAATACGGCAAATATCAACTAATAAATATCGAACAAATTGATTTTATTATGAATATAAAGTTAATTTACTTTATAAATCAAGAGTATCACGTATTATATTTTTTTGTAAATTAGTAGAAAGTATTTTACACAAAAAGGAAAAAGTGTATGAATGAAGGTATTAAACAATCAAAAAAGAGCGTAGAACCAGCTTCAATGGTTCAATGGTTCAATGGTTCAATGGTTCAATGGTTCAATGGTTCAATGGGGACGAACAATATTAATGTTTATTGTAATATTATCAGCGTTTTCTAACATTGAGGTTAACGCACAATATGTAAAAAACGGAAGTTTCGAGGAACATAGGGAAGGACAATATCCAATAGGCATGTCTTATAGCACAGAATATAAATTTAACGAATTTATGAAGTGTCTTAATTTAACACCAAATAACCTACAGCCTTATATATTTCCGCCCCCACAAGATTTTTTACTTAATGGATGGTATTTACCAACAAAGAATGGCTCCTCTGATTATTACCATAAGTCGGGAATTGTCAATGATGATAAAGATCCACAAATCCCTGAAGTAAGATTTTGGTATCAAAATTATGATACATTATATCCCCAAAGTTTTGGTATACCAAATTTCGATAGCGCTTATGTAGGTTTAGGAGTACACTCGTTTTTCAAAAATGGACAAGGCAATCAAGAAATTCCACTTGCATATAAAGAATATATTCAATCAAAACTAAATACACCTTTAGTAAGCGGAAGATATCATATTAGTCAAGATGTAATCAGATCAAGGAATAGTAAAGCATTCAGGAGTATTTGTGCCTTTTTTTCTTCAAATGCAATTTTAAATCCAATTAGTTTTCAGACATATTGGTCAACAAATTTAGCTTACGAAACTTCAGATCCAGAGTATTTTGATTTCATAAATATTAATAAAACTCAGCATAACGCAGTTTGTTCTGATGGTTTTATCCTTAATTCAACTGAAGGTGGTAGTAATGGATATAATGAATGGTTTACAGTTCGTGGCTTTTTGGATGTACCTCAAGATTCTATCTACAATTATATAACTATTGGAAATTTTCAGAAAGAATATGATTTAATGGTTGACTACGAGAAAAATCCAATTAATGTTGAATTTGATGAATATCATAGGATATATTATTATATTGATAATATAAAAGTTATACCAGCCAATCAATGTACACAATACCCATGTCATTGCCCTACAGACTTGTTTAAGTTCGATATAACAAAAGATTTGCAAAATTCTGATTCAACCCAGTGCTGTTACAATGTAAATTATACAATAACAGCTGGTGAAGTATTTAACGGGACATGTCCGATTTCAAAAATTCAATTGAAGAAGAACTCTGATGTTATACTGTCGCTAACACCCCCTGATGGGCTTACTTATACTGAAGGAACATATACAGCAAATTTCTGTTTAGATAATTTCTCCAGCTCAGAGAATAATGTTTTTACATTATTATATTATACAAAAGATCAAAATGGACAAGATACAGTTTTAACTAATTGTGTTAGAGATATTAGTCTAAAGTGTAAATGCGATTGTGGTGATTTTTATTCATATCCTTATCCTGCAATTAAGCCAAATATTTATTTTAAAAAAACAAATTCAAACATAGAGGGTAAATGTTGTTGGGATTTGATGATAACATATCCTGATTCATTATCGCCTGAAAGTTGCGAATTTGATTTATCGGATATGTACTTACAATTGGAGAACTCTGTTTTCTTTGCCTTAGATGATGCAGTTTTTTCTTCATCAACTTTAACACAATTAGAAGTTTTTTATCAATATGCATATTTTCAATTTCCTAATAATTTTAAAATTAAACCAGGTGATAATAAAGTATTATTATCAATGTGTTTAGACCCACTTCAAAATGATGAAACTAATAATATTAGAATTAGCCTTTTAGATTATTATACTGATACAGAAAAAAATGAATGTGCCAATTTGATAACACAAGATATTCGATGTGATACTACTGCTAATTGTTGTGATATGTTTAAGTTGACAACTAAATGGCCAGTTGAATGGGGAAATATTCAATTTTCACCTTGTTTAATTGAAAGTCAAATTGGTAATTGTTGTATTCCATTGATACTTGAAGTCATTAATACACCCAATAATTGTAATTTAAACGATACTTTTGTTGTTTCAGCTATTTATTCCAATGCATTACTGGCTCAATCGGTTATCTACAGTCAATACTTCACACCAGGTGAATTAAAATTCGGAAAACAATTTATTACATACATACCATTACAAAGTGATGAAATGGAATATATTTGTATTGATATAAAGAATCTTACTACCAAAGAGACATGCACAAAATGTGACTCAGCTAAATGTTTAATAAATTTACAGCCAAGTGATAGCACATTTTTATTTTATAAATCAATGGATGAAAGTCAGAACACTAATAACTTACACGGTATTATTTATCAAAACAATAGTCTTAAATTTAATTTTTCTTCTACAAGTCAAAACTCAGTAGTATTTGTTGAAGTGTATGATATTAATGGTAGACGATTATATAATAGCGAGTTAAACTACATTAGTGGCATTTACGAGTTTAAATCTGATAATATTAAACTTGCCAATGGAACATATTTTCTTTCCCTTTCTATTGATAACAATTTTAGTATATATAAATTTTTAATTAATAATTAAATAGAGAGGTTATTATGTACATAAGAACTAAATTTATTTTGTTTTTTGTTTTATCTTTGCTTCTTTCTAACACATTCCTATTATCATTTGAAACTAAGGTGATTTTTAGGCATGGGGGATTTAGAAATGTTCATTTTCAGCAACAACCTGGATTTTTTTACTACTATTACGGAGCCTCGATTTTTCGTGTTGCAAAAGACTCATCTTTGAAGTTTGAAGAATTTGCTACCTACTTTTCACAAATTACTTCGTTTAGTTGGGATAAAGCTGATACCTTATGGGTCGGAACTCTTTCGGGTTTATATTTTTCAGATAGGTCTGCAACTACAACTGGTTTTTATGAAGCAATAGGTATTGATATAGGTAATAATATTACGGCTATTGCTGTTGATTCTAATAATGCTAAGTGGGTTGCGAGTTCAAAAGGTATTTATGCTATTTATGAAAATGTAGCTTATTTGCATTTTGATATAAAAGATTCATTAATAAAAGGTAATGTTAATCAAATAGTGGTTGATAGGGAGAATAACAAATATTTCATTAGTGATAACCATTATTATAAATATGATGATACTAAAATTGAACTATTTGATAGTTCAAAAATTCCAATTTTAAAGAACTCAAAAAAAATAAATGACATTGCTTTTGATACTCTTAATAATATTTTTATTTCAACCGATGCAGGGACTTATTGCACTTACGAATATTATAATGAAGATTATTATGATATTTTAGACACAACATCAATTAATAGCAAAGATATGATTTTGAGCAATTATCACAATTCCATAACAATAAATTCTGATAATGACTTAATTATTGGAATGGGAAATTATAAAGATGCCTCTGGTAAAGGTGGCGTATCTTTTGTCAGTAATGAACCATATTTAATTCCCTACAATATTATTATGCCCTATACAAAAATAGCAAAGGTTAGTTTAGATGAAAACGAAAACTTATGGCTTGCAACTTATATTTACTTTTACCCAGAGACTCCTTTTCCAGAATTAATTGTTGCTGTTGTAAATTGCGATAAAATAAGATATACATCTGTTAATAACTCAATGCAAAAAGCTTTCATTTACCCCAACCCCACACAAGATGTTTTGAATTTAACAAATATACCTGATGGTGCAATTGATTATGAAATAGTTAATCAATATGGTGTTAGGCAATTAAAAGGTTTCGTTTCCGAGCAAATAGATGTTTCGCAACTTCCCGCTGGCATCTACTTTTTAAAGTTGAATAATCAAACAACACCAATTAAATTTATAAAATTGTAAATAATGCAATAAACAAAAAAATCCTGCAAGTTTTGAATTTGTAGGATTTTTTATAATTATCTTTACTTAAACTTTTTTACTACATTTTTGTCTGTGTAATCTTTACAAATAAAGATTTTCGATTGTTATTTTGAATTATAAATTATTCATTAAACTAATAATTCTTATAATTTCCATAATTTGCATTTTATAAAAATGCAATTTTTAAAAAACAAAAAAAAGAGGCAAAAAAAATGTTACCTTTTTCAGTAGAACCATTGACAGATTTCAATAATCCAGCTAATGTGCAATTACAAAAAGATGCTTTAGCAAAGATTAATACACAATTAGGCAAAGAATATCCAAATATTATCAACGGAAAAGAAGTATTTTCCGAAAAGAAAACAAAATCAGTTAATCCAGCTAATCCCGCAGAAATAGTTGGTTTATTCCAAAAAAGTGGGAAAGACCAAGCAGAAGAAGCTATTCAAGCTGCTCATAATGCATTCCAAAAGTGGCAATATTTCCCAGCTGACGAAAGAGCAAAATTACTTTTCAAAGCTGCAGAAGTTTGCAAAAAACGTAGATTCGAAATTAATGCGTGGATGATTAAAGAAGTTGGTAAAAACTTTGTAGAAGCTGATGCAGACACTGCCGAAGCAATTGACTTCTTGGAATTTTATGGACGCGAGATGCTCCGCTATTCACAAACTCAACCTTTAACTCCATATCCACACGAATATAATGAGTATTTCTACATTCCATTAGGTGTGGGCGTTGTGGTGCCACCTTGGAATTTCCCATTTGCAATTATGGTGGGAATGACTTCTGCTGCTATCGTTACGGGAAATACAGTTGTACTTAAGCCAAGTTCTGATGCTCCAATGATGGCAAAGCTATTTGTTGATATTATGAAAGAAGTTGGCTTGCCCGATGGTGTATTGAATTATTTAGTTGCAAGCGGTGGCGAAGCAGGTGATTATTTAGTTGACCATCCTTTAACAAGATTTGTTGCTTTCACTGGTTCAGTTGCAACTGGCTCACGAATTTACGAAAGAGCTGCAAAAGTGAACAAAGGTCAAATTTGGCTCAAACGAGTTATCGCCGAGATGGGCGGTAAGGATACAATGATTGTTGATAGTGAAATTCCATCTGTGGATGCAGCCGTAAATGCAGCTGTAACGGGAGCTTATGGTTTCCAAGGTCAAAAATGTTCAGCTTGCTCTCGAGTAATTGTTGATGAATCAATTTACGATGAATTCTTAGAAAAATTAATTAAACAAGTTAAAGAATTGCCAATTGGAAGTCCCGAAGAAAATTATCGTGTCGGACCTGTTGCAAGTGCAAGTGCCGAAGCAACAATTATGGAATATTTAGAAATTGCTAAGCAGGAAGGCAATGTTTTAGTTGGTGGAAATAAGATGGATCGTCCTGGTTATTTCATAGAACCAACAGTTGTGGCAGATTTAGCTGTGGATTCAAGAATTTCGTTAGAGGAAATCTTCGGACCTGTATTAGCTGTATTTAAATCAAAGAATTTTGACGAAGCACTCCAAATTGCAAATAATACTTCATTTGGTTTGACTGGTGGAGTGTTCTCTAATAATCGTGAAAAATTAATCAGAGCAAAGAAAGAATTCCATGTTGGAAATCTTTATTTCAATAGAAAAATCACTGGTGCAATAGTTGACGTTCATCCTTTTGGTGGATTTAATATGAGCGGAACAGACTCCAAAGCAGGAAGCCGTGATTACTTATTACTCTTTATGCAAGGCAAATCAGTTAGCGAATTATTGTAATCAATTTATCAAAAAAAGAGAATTTAAACAATTTCAACCTTCCGAAAGTTTTAAACTATCGGAAGGTGCT
>DYLM01000094.1 GCA_020722095.1 Chloroherpeton thalassium | reverse complement strand
ATATTGAAAAAGCGACAGAGATATGGGAAAAAACTTTAAAGGATTCAACAGTAACTGCTAAAAACTTTGCAGCAATAAGCAACCTTTCGACACTTCAACTTGGAATTGTGACTTATAACGGTTCTTTTGACCCTGAAAAATTTTCAGCTTCTATTGATTTAAAAGGGAAGCTTCTTTTGTCGGAGGTGTTCAATAATTTTGTTTCTACAGTAATTGGAGAAGGTATTTCAATAAATCGTGATATTATATTGAAAGAATTCGCTGATGAAATTTTGCAAATAGTTAAACCATACCTGAATAAACCCAATGGTATAAAATCAAGCCAGTTAATCAGTGCTTTTAACTCTTTCCCTAATGAAATAAAACAATATGTTTCGGGCAAGTTTACTGACAGACCTCTAAATAATATTGAAAACCAAATTGAACTTACTAAACAAAAAAGGGACGATAACCCAAACGACGCAGAGCAATATGGCGAAGAACTTTATAAAAACACGAAAGAAGATTTGGTCTTTCTAAAAAACGTTTGGGGTTCAAATAATGTACAATATCAAATGATTGCCAATAAATTGGCAAATGAAATTTTACAATGTGCAGTAGATTTCTTTGTGGAATATCGTGATAGCGATGAATACGACCCAGGAGAGCCAGCAATGAAAGTAATGAAAATGGCAAAAGCCATTAATCCTTCAGGTCAAACCAAAAGCCGTTTAGATGAAAATATAGAAAATTTGCAAGAATGGATTAATGATAGCGCAGAAAGGGAAAAACAGAAAAACATAAAAGGCGACCTTGAAATTGTTGCAAGTAAACTTCAAAGATTCCAAAATTTATCCGATACAATTTCTAACGCCAAAGACCTTGTTGTAACCTGCAAACCTAAACTTAATAATATTAAAGCAGCATTAGGTTCAACAGATGATTTCTATTTAAAATTAAGTAGTGCCGTAGTAAATAATGCTTTAAATGCTTTGATTTCAGAGGTAAATAATGAACAGAATGCTTTGCAATGGGATAGAACAAAAATAATTACACTTCCGACAACGATTAATTCTGCAATGGAGGTAATGAATATGATGTCCACTATGGATATGGTGTATGAATTAAAGAGCAGGTTTAATCAAAACAAATCAACAATATCAGGCATTCAAACTCAATTAAACCAAATAACAAGCCGTGCAACTTCATACAGCAGCGGTCGTAGTTCAAGCAGCAGTAGCGGAGGTTGCTATATTGCAACAATGGCTTATGGTAGTTATGAGCATCCACAAGTTTTAGAACTTAGAAAGTATAGAGACAATACACTTTCAAAATCGTCATTTGGTCGAGGCTTCATAAAGACTTATTATAAATATTCGCCTAAACTTGTTGAACACTTAAAAGACAAACCTCTTATAAACCAAACAATAAAATCTATTTTAAACACCTTAATACGAATTATCAAATGAGAAAAGTACTTCTTACCATAACGGCAATTGGATTTTTAGGAATTGCATCATTTGCACAAGCTAAAACCGATACTATTCAACAGTTACAAAACAGTATCGAAAAACTTGAAGCCTCGAATAAAAGTCTGACAAATCAATTAAATACAGCAAATGTCATTATTCAAAAAATTGATAAAAAACTATCAGCTACCGCTGATAGTCTCAATATTTTGAAAGATAATTTGGCAAACACAAATAGCAATTTACAGACAATCGCAGATAATCTTGGTGTTAAAATTCAAGAAACAAGCGATAAAGCAAGTGCAGACCTTTCGACATTAAGTAAAACTGTAAGTAAAAATACTTTATATTGGATAATTGCTGTATTGTTTATCGCTTTGCTGTCAGTTCTTCTTTTTGGTTGGTTAAAAAAACAACTTAGCAAACAAAAAACGGGATTGTCAGACCAAATTAAAAAAACTTCTGATTCTCTAAGAGAAGAACAATTAAAACTTGATAGTCAGTTAATAAAATTACTTGACACACAAATGCAACTCATGAATGAGGAAAGACAAACATCATCGGCTAAAGCCGAAGAAGTTGACCATTCATTAGCTTTAAAAGTGGCTGACGAAATAATTCGCATTCAACAAAATATCAGCAATATGGATGCTGAAACAAAAGGTTTAAAACAATTAGCGGCATCAGTAAAACGTATTCAAGCCAACTTTGAAGGTAATGGTTATGAAATAGTTGATATGCTAAATAAACCTTATGATGCTGGCATGAAAGTCACAGCTAATTTTAAACCTGATGAAAACTTAAAACCTGATGAACAAATTATAACAAGAATAATAAAACCTCAAGTAAACTTTAAAGGTGTTATGATACAATCAGCACAAATTGAAGTTAGTCAAGGTGAGTAAAAACTAAAAAATCAAAATATTATGGCAAGAACAAAAATTGACTACGGAATTGACTTAGGTACAACAAATTCCGCCATTTCCCGAATGGAAAATGGAGAACCAGTAATTAAGAAAACTGATACATTGAAAGATACAATGCCATCATGTATTAATTTCAATAAAAAACAATCAATTATTGCAGGCGATGCAGCAGCAAATCAGTTTCGTTCAGACAGATTACGAGCCTTAAAAACCATGAAATCAGATGCAAATACATTCATAGAGTTTAAGCGCACGATGGGAACTGACAAAACCTATAGTAGTTCCAATATGAACAAGGAATTTACTTCGGAAGAACTTTCAGCAGAAGTTTTGAAAAAGTTAAAATCTTTTATTACCGATGAAGAAATTAAGTCAATCGTTATTACTGTTCCTGCTAAATTTACTATAAATCAGAAAGATGCAACTTCAAGAGCTGCAAAACTTGCAGGTTTTGAGCATTGCGAGTTATTGCAAGAACCTATTGCAGCGTCAATGGCTTATGGTTTAGATTCAACCATCAAAGACGGTCTTTGGTTAGTTTTCGACTTTGGCGGTGGTACATTTGATGCTGCTTTGCTAAAGGTTGAAGATGGTATTATGAAAGTAATTGATACCGAAGGAGACAACTATTTGGGTGGAAAAAATATTGACTATGCAATAGTTGATGAAATTCTAATACCTGATTTAAAAGGTAAATTTAAAATAGACAGTTACTTATCAGGTAGCAAATTAGAATATTTTAGGAATGCTCTTAAAGATTTTGCAGAAGATGCAAAAATTGCTTTGTCTTTTGCCCCTTCGACCGATGTTTTATCTCAACTTAATGATTTCCCAGAAGATGATGAAGGAACAGAAATTGAACTGGATTTAAAAGTAACTGAGTCAATTTTTGAACCCGTTGTTAAACCAATTTTTCAAAAAGCAATTGATATTTGCAAAGAATTGCTTAAAAGGAATAATTTAAATGGTAATAATTTAGGTGCATTAATTTTAGTAGGAGGTCCAACTTATTCGCCTATTTTGAGAAAAATGCTCAAAGAGCAAGTAACTGAAAAAGTTGATACCAGTAGCGACCCAATGACCGTTGTTGCTAAAGGTGCAGCGTTATACGCTTCAACTGTAAATGTTTCGGACGAAATTATTGAAAAAGGACGTGATAAAACGAAAATTCAACTTGGTTTAGGTTATGAATCTACAACCGTTGAAAATGAAGAGTTTGTAACAATAAAAATTCTTAAAGACAAAACCAAAGGTGCAATTCCTGATAAATGTTTTGCAGAAGTTGTAAGAACCGATAAAGCTTGGTCAAGTGGAAAAGTTCAAATAGACGAATCAGGCGAAGTAGTTGAAGTAAAACTAAATTCAGGCAAAGCAAATGCCTTTAATGTTTTTGTTTATAATGAGCAAGGCGACTTAATACCAAGCGAACCAAATGATTTTACAATTATTCAAGGCTCAAAAGTTGGTAGTGCAACATTGCCTTACAATATTGGTATTGAAATTAAAAGTAAAGCAAGTGGAAAAATTGTTTTTCGACCAATAAAAGGACTTGAAAAAAACCAAACTACACCAGCTACTGGAATTGCAAACGGATTAAAAACTCAAAAGCAAATCAACCCCGGCTCAAAAACAGACTTTATTAAAATTCCTGTTTATCAAGGCGATTATGGTTCAGAAGGTTCACGAGCAATTTATAACGAACACGTTTTTGATGTTATAATTTCAGGTGAACAATTGCCATCACTTTTACCCGAAGGTAGCGATGTAGATTTGACTTTGAAAGTTGACAAATCGGAAAGAGTAACTATTTCTGCATTTTTCCCTTATTTGAACTTTACTCAAGAAGTTGTTATTCCTGAAACAGTTCAAAAAGAAATTGATGCAAAATGGCTTGAAACGGAAATATCAAAAGCCAAACAAACCCTAAATATTATTAAACAGGAAGGCGATTTTGCTGATAAAGATTCATTGAATAAATTGTCAAACGAATTAGCCGAACTTGAAAAGCTTTTAGAGCAAGGACATAGTGATTATGACCGCAAAAAGCAGATTATTGATAACCTTAGAAGAAGTTTACGAAAACTGGACGATATTCAAGATTCGACCGAATGGCCAAAAACAGAGGAAGAATTAAAAGACGCTTTCTACAAATTGGAGGAGACATTTAAACAATTTGAAGGTAAGGTTGAAGGATTAAATGAGGATAGAATTAAAGAAGCAATTACACAGTTTAAAGAGCAAATTCCGCAAATAATCCGAGATAAAAATGTAAAGGTAGCTAAAGAACTAACTGATTTAATGAGAGGTCTTAGTTTTACATTAGTTGACCAAGCGTTAGGTGCTCAAATGGAAATTATGATGTTAAAGGAATTCAATGACGAATTTGATATGCACGATTGGAGCGACAGAAATAAAGCTAAAATGCTTATAAGTCAAGGTTTACAAATTGCAGCGACAAACCCAAGCAAACAAAGATTGAGACCAATAGTTATTGAATTGTACAAACTATTACCGGGTATTGATAAACCAATATTTGCAGGTGATGATAGCGTTTTGACAGACTAATGCAAGAAAAAGAAAACATATTGCAAAAAGGATTTTCCGTTGCGAATCGATTTGAAATTCAATTTCCAATCGGAAATAATTCTTTTGCCCAATCGTATCGGGCAAAAGATACTTCGGGCAAGATTGTAAGGCTTGATTTAATTAATCTTGCCTCACTTTCTTCATCTTATTTTGATGAAAACGGCAAATTATTACAACTTAATTTGCTAAAGCAAATTAATCACAACAATATACCAAAGTTGTTGAATGAGGGAGAAACAATTATTGAGAAACAGAAGTTTGCATTTTTAGCTTATGAATTTGTAAGTGGCGAAACCCTTACAGAAAGGTTAAAAAGAGAAGGAACACTTTCACCCTATACGGCAATTCCGATTATTATTGAATTACTTGAAGCAATTGAGTATTTGCATAATCAGTCAGACCCAATAATTCATAACGGAATAAATCTTAATACAATAAAACTGGATTATTCTTTAAAAAGGGATAAGCCCATTTTAACAGGGTTTGAACAAGCAAGGACTATTCATCAAAACGGACAAAGCGTTTCAGTTAAGTATTTGTCAGTATTTCATTCTGCACCTGAATTATTAAATGGGATTTTTATTCCGCAGAGTGATTTATTTTCAATGGGTGCGGTTTTGTATCATTTACTTTTTGGTGTTCCTCCATTTTTTAATGAAAACATCTTAAATCAACCGATTAACAAGCAAAAAGGATTATTGGAAACTGCAAGGAATAAACCATTAAATTTTTCTCTAGCGGACGATGATTTAATTGATGAGCAAATTATAAATACATTAACAAAGGCTTTATCTATTGAAATTGAAGACCGTTTTCAAACAGCGGACGATTTTTCTAAAGCGTTAAAGCGTGAAATGCTTATAGAGGCAAAAGACATTCAAAAGTCATTTGTAAAAACCAAAGAGAAAGCGGAGAAAAAGAAAGGAACAGGTTTTGACCAAATTGCAGGGATGGAAAGCCTTAAACAGCAACTCAAAGAAGATGTAATTGACTTTTTAAACAATCCTGAATTATACAAAGAATATGGTGTTCCAATGCTAAATGGAATGTTATTGTATGGTCCTCCGGGTTGTGGGAAGACCTTTATTGCTCAAAAATTTGCTGATGAAGTTGGGTATAATTTTGTAATGATAAAACCTTCCGATTTGCAGAGCAAATATGTTAATGCAACTCAAGAAAATATTGGAAAACTTTTTAAAGAAGCAGAAGAAAAAGCACCAACAATAATTTTCATTGATGAATTAGATGCAATTGTACCATCAAGAGAAGGAGAACTTCATCAAATGCACGCTTCGGCAGTAAATGAGGTTTTGGCTCAAATGACAAATTGCGGAGAAAAAGGAATTTTTGTAATTGGTGCAACAAATCGCCCCGAAAAAATTGACCCTGCAATTTTACGGACTGGACGTTTGGATAAATCAGTTTACTTGCCGCCACCTGATAAAAATGCTCGTTCGGCAATGTTTAAACTTTACTTGAAAGACAGGCCAATTGACCTTGGGCTTGACTATGACAGGTTAGCCTTATTGACTGAGAATTATGTATCAAGCGATTTGAAATTTTTAATTGATGAAGCCTCCAGAAAAGCTCTAAAGACAAGAGGTCGGATTACAATGTCCATTTTTACGGAGGTTATTAACGAAAACAAACCTTCGGTTTCGCTTACAGAAATTAGAAAATATGAGGCTTTAAAAAGGCAATGGGATAACGAAAAACAAGATTTACAAACGAAGAACGAACGCCCACGTATAGGCTTTCGTCCTACAAATAATGAATAAATATGACACTAGAAAAACAACAGTTTCAACATTTACTTTTCAAAGTTGCCTTTTGCACGATAGCTTGTGATGGGCATATTGATGAAATGGAAATTAAAGAAATGAAAGCACTTGATAAGGCTTCTATCTATTTTAAAGATATTGATTTGTCTATTGAATTAGATAACTTACTTGTTACTCTTAAAGAAAAAGGAAAGCATATAATTGATGACCTTTATGCGTATTTAAAAGCAACAAAATTAAATTCAGTTCAAGAACTTTTAATTCTTGAAGTTGCGTTTCGTCTTGCAATGGCAAATCAAGAAATGGATGAAAACGAGATTAAATTTATCCGTTTTCTTCGCTCACATCTTGACTTGCACGATGAAATTATAAGAGACCGCTTTGGTGCAGTTGAGTATCTTTTTGATAAGGATTATTCGCAAGACATTGTGAAAAGTGAAACCCATAGTGATTTGCTTTCAACTATTTCTATTCCTGAATTAAAAGAAATTCAAACAATAGATTTTTCAAGTTTTAAAGATGAAAAATAATTTGGCTACAATAATAAAAGTTGTCCTTGCAGGTCTATTCTTTCTGTGTATGTTGGATATGCCATACGGTTTTTATCAGTTTGTAAGATTTGCAGGTCTTGTTGGTTTTGTAATTCTCGCTTATCAGGCTAACGAGCAAGGTAAACAAGTAGAGATGATTATTTATGGAGCTTTGGCAATACTTTTTCAAC
>DYLM01000200.1 GCA_020722095.1 Chloroherpeton thalassium | reverse complement strand
ATCGTGAGACGGTGGATTACGGCAATGCCAAATGGCCGATGGTGGAGTTGGGGGAGGTGTGTGAGATACTAGATAATCTTAGAAAACCAACAACAAAATCAGATAGAACTTCTGGAGAATATCCTTATTATGGAGCTACTGGAATTTTAGATTATGTTCAAGATTATATTTTTGATGAAAAACTGGTTTTAATTGGAGAAGATGGGGCTAAATGGGGCAAAGGTGATAAAACAGCTTTTATCGCTACTGGTAAATATTGGGTCAATAATCATGCCCATGTTTTAAGACCTGATAGAACTAAATTACTTGATGAATTGTTAGTTGAGTTAATAAATTCAATGGATTTATCAAAATATATCACAGGGATTACTGTCCCAAAGTTAAATCAAAATGCTTTAAGATCAATCCAAATCCCTCTCCCACCTCTTTCCGTCCAAGAGCAAATCGTGGCAGAGATAGAGCAGTATCAAAAAGTCATCGACGGAGCCAAGCAAATCGTAGAAAACTGGAAACCAACTTTCCGCATCGATCCGAGCTGGGAGATGGTGGAGTTGGGGGAGGTGTGCGAAACCACATCAGGAGGAACACCATTAAAATCTAAAAATGAATATTATGAAAATGGAACTATTCCTTGGCTAAGAAGTGGAGAAGTTGCACAAGGGGAAGTGTATAAACCTGAATTATTTATAACAGAACAAGGTTTAAAAAACTCATCAGCAAAATTATTTCCAAAAAATACTGTTTTGGTTGCAATGTATGGAGCGACAGCAGGACAAGTTGGGTTATTAAAATTTGAATCCACTACAAATCAAGCTATATGTGGTATTTTACCAAATGATAAATTTAAACCTGAATTTCTATATCAAATATTAAAATCTCAAAAAGATGTAATGATTAGATTAGCAGGTGGCGGAGCACAACCAAACATTTCTCAAACAATTATTAAAACATTAAAAATCCCTCTCCCCCCTCTTTCCGTCCAAGAGCAAATCGTGGAAAAAATTGAAGCCGAGCGTGCCCTAGTTGAGTCCGCCAAAAAGCTGATTGATATTTACGAACAAAAAATTTCTGATGTTTTAAGTGAAATATAAATATGATTAGTAAAATTTCTATAAAAATATTGACCTTGTCCCAAACTAGGTTGCATTAACTGATATGACTTTTGCGATTATA
>DYLM01000199.1 GCA_020722095.1 Chloroherpeton thalassium | reverse complement strand
ACTTGATAGGAAAGAGCTTCGAAATGCCAAACGTTTCATATACGTAACCGTTAGCTGTCAGGCAAGAAGGACACCATAACAATAGAAACATAAATAAGAAATGGAAATAAAATTGACACCAATAGCAACAGTTAAAAATTCAAGAACTACACCAATTGACGACAATTGGGAAGAAATTATTGCTGACATTGAACTTGCAGACCACATTCCGACAGAAGCGTTTGAAAATATATCTGACTTCTCTCATCTTGAAATTATTTACTACTTCGACAAAGTAAAAAATGAAGACATCTTTTTTTCACGCAGACCAAGAGGTAATCCAAATTATCCTTTAGTTGGCATCTTTGGACAACGTAAAAAAGACCGACCAAATACAATTGGTCTTTGCACTGTTGAACTACTTGAACATAATGGGCGGACAATAAAAGTAAAATATCTTGACGCAATTGAAGGAACACCAGTTTTAGACATCAAACCTGTTTTCAAAGAGTTTCAACCAAAGACAGAAATTAAACAACCAGTTTGGGTTGCAGACTTAATGAAAAACTATTAGAAATAATATTACAATGATAAAAAACTTATTAATCAGAATAATTTTAACAGCCTTACTAATAGTTTGGGCTATTTACCCTTATATAACCAACACTTCTGACGAAAGTGTTTTAGCGGAAATATTTAAGATAGGTATTGTGCCAAGCATTTTGATAATGGGAAGTTTTTTTGTTATAGTGGCTTTCTATTGTCGGACACTTCAAAAATGTTTGACATTAATAAAACCAGAAAACAGAAAAGCAGAGCCAAAATCTGTTTGGTATATGTTTGCTATCCCATTCAATTTTGTAGAGGATTTTTTTATTGTAATCAATATAGCAAACTCACTCGATGCAGAGAAAAAATCGAACTCTAAATTAAATACTGTTTCAGATTTTGGAATTGTTTCAGGTATTGGTTGGTGTATTGCTCAAATTTTGTCTTTTATCCCAAACATTGTTGGACAAATTGCAGGTTTAATCGGAATGATTTTGGTAATATATCATTGGACACAAATTTCAAAAATAAATAACCTATTAAGCAGTGAATAAATGCCCGAACAGCTAACAGGGGTTTGGCAAAATGGGGGCATTAGTGCTAAATTGAGCATTTGTACTTCTATCAACATTAGTGCTAATTTGAACA
>DYLM01000093.1 GCA_020722095.1 Chloroherpeton thalassium | reverse complement strand
TTAGTTTTGGTTTTTTGGCTATTGGAACAATATCTTCCACCTTGACTAATTGAACAATAATATTTTCTTCGTTTTTCAATCTTGCAACTTCTTGGACTGCTCCTTTGCCAAAGGAAAAAGCGATAAAATATGCTATTGGCTTTCCTTCTTTCATATTTTTATCATAAACCATTTTGTCATTTGCGCGTGCATCAGTTATTAATTGTCTAATTGGCATTGAACCAACAGCATTACTTTGTTTTACTTGTATTGGTGTCCCATCTTGCATTTTCCCATCAATTCCTTTATCGCTTCCTTTTTTCATATTAGGTCTTCCACCAAATCTTTCAACTATCCAAGTTTCAAATATTTTTGGATTTTGATTAAATAAAGTGTCATAATCATACTTATGCAATTGAACTACAAATGGTTGCGAGAATATTCCTTGCTGTTTGTTCAATCTGAATTCGGAAACTTTTATTGCTTGAACTGATTGATCTATTCCTATCCAATTTCTCCCTAATTTGTCTGCTACAGCAATTGTTGTCCCGCCACCTACAAAAGGGTCTAAGATAGTATCACCTTCGTTTGATGATGTAAAAATTAATTTATGTATCAAGTCCTCAGGTTTTTGGGTGGGGTAACCAATTCTTTCAGTCGCCTGCGAATTGATTATTGGAATATCAAGAACATCCGGGGGAGCAATTTTTAAATCATCTGTTTCACGATAGACTAATTTAGCATCTGGCATTGGCTTGCAATTTTTTTGAAATTTTTCTCTATTGTAGATTATGTATTGAGTAATTTTTTCTCCATTTTTCCCTTTAACAACATTTTGATCCCAGCCTTTTTTAAATTTTCTTTTTTGAGATTCAGAAGGAGTATCTCCATTTTTATTGAAAATAAAATTATTTGATTTAGTATACCAAAAAATAGTATCGTGCATATTTTGAAATTGCTTGGAAACATTTGTCCATCTCTTGTAATACCAAATCAGTTCATTTCTGAAGTTATTGATACCAAAGATTTTATCGAGAATATAAACTCTAATATAAGCATCGGCGTGCCAATCGCAATGCAAATAAATACTTCCTGTAGGTTTCAAAAGTCTGTGCATTTCAGAAACTCTTTCTTTTAGCCAAGAAATATAATGGTCAATGCCACCACTCCAGCGGTCTTCAAAAGAACGCACTTCGCCTTTGTCTCCCCAAATTACTTCGTAATTACGATTAGAGAAAAAAGGAGGGTCTAAATAAATTAAATCAATGGATTCTGAGTCCATTTTTCTCATTACTTCTAAGCAATCGCCTAAGATTAATTGATTCATATAAGGTTAGTTTTAATTTCTACAAAAATAAGCAAAAATAATATATTTTTACAAAAAACGATAAGATTGAGCCCATCATAAAGAAACACTAAATCTGATGAACAAATTAAGCAAGAAATTCGTTCCTTCACATTTTCTTAACATTTTTATTGTAAATCGGTTGCAAATTGTTAATTTTGAAGTTAGACTATTGCAAAATTCAATTTGCAAGTAATTTTGTTTTGTTAATTTATAAGGAAAAAGATATGAAGAAAATTTTAACTCTTTTGGCTGCTCTATGCTTTATTGCATTCAATAATTTAGATTTGTTCTCAGCCGACACAACTATCGTGCAAACCTTTACGTTTGATGATATTTACAAAAGACGTGGCTTGTTTGTGATGCCACCAAAAACCGAGTCATTCAGCAAAATACTAATGCTTTATACTCTAAAATGCGACCCAAAAACTCCACACGATAAGTACAATTGCGGCGAGTGGGATTATTTAACATCTAATATAGTTTATACCAAAACTGGTCGCTACGACTCCACAAAAATCATTAAGAAGAAGTATTCATTAGGATTTGCTACTCCCGATACTTTGTTTTATAGCAAAAAACCAGTTACCTATACTCGCGAAAAAGCACGCTTTAACACTTCCATAATATCAGTTGAGAATCCACAAACCTTTACACTTCCTTCAACAGATGAATACAAGAGTTTTAGTGGCAAATCAATTAGACTTCAGTATTCTCTAAAATCAAAAGAATTAAGGGACTTAGGAATGAAGTCAGGGAAATATAGCAAATTGCAGTTTACTTCAAATTCTGTTGGCAAGATACTCAAAAATCTAACAATTAGATTAAAAAGTAGTTCCTTTGCTCCTACATCAAATTTTGACAATAATCAATTAACAACTGTCTATAAAAATGATTATTTGATTGCTAATGCAGGTGTGCAGGATATTTATTTTATGACTCCTTTTAATTGGACACAATTACAAAGTTTATTAGTGGATATTAGTTACGAACAAGATGCCAACACAGAAGTTGCTTTTAAAATGGACACGACTCATACAGGTTTAATGTCAAATATACAGCAATCTTATTTGACCTTTGAAAACCCAAATGACTTTGTATATTTTGATAATCTTAACGAGTTAAATAACGCCGAGAAATTCACATTAGAGGGTTGGGTAAATATAAAAAAGTGGTCAAATTGGAGTTATATTTTTAATAAAAACGACCAAATTATTTTATGCACAGGCACAGAAGTAGGTAAAATTTATTGTATGGTTCGCAATCCCGAGAATACTTATGGATACGCTACTAACGCAGTTAAATTAAATGAATGGGCACACTTGGCAATGGTATTTGATGCTTCGCAACCCAACAATTCAGATAAATTAAAGCTTTATGTAAATGGCGAGAGGCTAAATTTATTCCATAGTGGTGAATATCCAGCAAGAACTTCAACTAATTCCAAACCTTTTACAATTTCGGGCAATTCTCATCAATATGCCGCAATTAATGCCTCGATTGACGAGGTGAGAATTTGGAAAGACGCTTTGTCTCAGGAAGTAATTAGTGATTTTAGATATAAGACGCTTGAGAATCATCCGAATACAAATTCATTAGTTGCAAACTTAACTTTTTCGGAGCAAAAAGGTTTTACTACCTCTTCGCAACCTCCAAGCAATGTTAACGGCACATTGGTTGGTTTGCCAAGTTGGGAAGTTGTTGCACCTGAAAATACATTTAATCCTGTGCAAATCATCAATTCTGTGCCTGCACTTAGTTTTTCTAATGGAGATTTCACTATTAAGGTCGACACATTAATCAGTATTGATACTTTACAAAAAGATCCAATTTCAATTGTTGAATATAAAATTGAAAATAATGATATTAAAATAAAAGATATTTACTACCATTATCCAACAGGATGGATTTATAATTATAAATGGGACGGCACAAAAGCAGATTCCTTTTATGTGGCTACAGATGATTATTTTGTAAATGAAAATTTAGAATATTACTCTCTCCCTGCTGAAGTAATTGATAAAACCGAGATTGGACGTTTCATCACTCCTTATGGAATTAATTTGGATTTAGGACCGCAAGGTTTCACTTGGGTTTATGATGTTACAGATTACGAACCCTTATTACACGATACCATTGATTTTGCAGCAGGAAATTTACAGGAATTAATTGATGTGAAATTCCTCTTTATCAAAGGCACTCCACCCAGAAAAGTGAATAAAATCCATGAAGTTTGGGGAGATCTTGCATCGTATTTATATAAAGATCTTGCTGCTGACAACAAATTATCAAAAGTAAATATAGATTTAATGCCCGAATCAAAATCCTTTAAAATGAAAACAAGATTAACGGGTCACGGACATAATAGTAATGATGGTTCTTATCCTCATTGTTGCGAATGGAAGGACAATACGCATTATCTATATTCCAGCCAAGAAATAATTGCTTCGTGGCATATTTGGCAAACTAATGATTGTGGCGACAATCCTGTTTATCCGCAAGGTGGCACTTGGCCCCGTCCTCGTGAAGGTTGGTGTCCTGGCGATGTAGTGAAAGATAATGACTTTGAAGTGACGAAATATGTAAAGGATAATAAAATTGATTTTGATTACGATATAACAAAAGTTCCGACTGATAATTTAGGAATGGGAAATGGGTATTATTATGTTTCTATGCAATTGTTTGAATATGGCGAAAATGCTTTTGATTTGGATGCCGAAGTTTACGATGTGATTATGCCTTCGAATTTTGACTATTATTCAAGAACTAATCCAATTTGCTCCGATCCTACTATTGTTATCCGTAATAATGGCGTTGATGATTTAACAAGTTTAGATTTTGAATATTATGTGGAAGGTGGCGAGAAAAGCACATTCCAATGGACGGGAAATATTGCTTCGATGACTTCCCAAAAAATTCAATTACCAGTGCCATCAAGTAATTTTTGGGTTGGCGATGGCTCAAACAAATTTGTTGTAAAAATATCAAATCCAAATGGAAAGACAGATTTAAATCCTGCTAATGATTCGTTTATTTCAGATTTCAATATGCCCGATTTATTGGAATATAGCACTAAGATTATCTTAAAAACAAATTCTCGCGGAAGCCATTTTTCTTATAAATTAACTGATGTGTTTGAAAATACAATAGTTGAAAAGTCTAATTTAGGCAATAATCAGATTTATGAAATTCCATTAGATTTACCACAAGGTTGTTATACTTTTGAAGTGATTGATAACCACAGCTATGGCTTATCCTATTGGGCATACCCCGAACAAGGAAGTGGCTATTTGAAAATAGTTAACGGTAATGGCTATGATTTAAAAGTATTCGACCCTGATTTTGGGCGAGGCATTAAGTATTCAATGTATATTGGGAGTTATTCCTTAGTCCAAGATGCAAATTTGGACGATATGGTCTATCTATTTCCAGTTCCAACAGAAAACTTGTTGAATGTAAGTTTGAATGATATTACGGGCAATATAAAAGTAAGAATTTTTGATGTTTTAGGCTTAGAAGTATTCAATGGTAATTATCAAGTTGAGGCAAATCAAATGCTTAGCATTCCAACAGATAATCTACAACTTGGAAGTTACATTATTCAAATTGAAAATGAAAATAAAAAAATCACAAAGAAATTTGTAAAGAAATAATTTATTTGCGTAATTATGAAAATTATTTAATCTCAGAGGTTGTCTCATAAGTCAGTTTTGCTGTCAATCTTTTTTAGTATACCTCAACTCCCCCTTTTATTCCCCCTCCGTGAGGGGGTTAGGGGGAAGTTCTGATAGAAAACAAAATAAAAACCTTCCGAAGGTTTGAAACCTTCGGAAGGTTCATTTTAAATTTCACCCACGAATTCATTCGTGGGTAAATTTGGTAGGTAACGCAGATCTGCGTTCCCTACGTGAAGGGGAATATTTAGTAGGGTGTTTCTTAATTTGACAACTTATGAAGCAGCCTCAAATGCAAATAATTGGAAAATGCCCTCAACCCCACGCTTAAGCGTGGGGTTGAAAGATGATATTACCATCGGAAGTAACAAATATATTCCCCCACTAATAAATTCTTGGGCTATGGATTCCCGTTTACACGGGAATGGCAAATTTGAAATATTTTGGACTTATAAGACAGCCTTTTTTTATGGATTGCAACTTGTACGAGAAGGAAGAATTTTTATTCTTATTCTTTGATTTTTTCTAAAGTGAAAAATGCGGTAGTACCTCGTCCCACTTGACTCTCAAACCAAAAATAGCAGAAAGGTTAATATGTAATTGCGTTTATTCACCAGCAAATTGTTTAATCCAAAAAACACTATAGAAAAATGCAAATTAAACAATTAAAACATATTAACCTTAATACAATTTTATTTACAGCAAAAAAATTGAGTATTTTATTCTGTAAAAATTCCTCTTTGGATATTTTTTGCTAATTTCACCGCTCCTGATAGAGGATTAGATACAATTTTATTTACTGCAAAAGAGAAGGCAAAATATAAAATCAAACCCACGAAACCAATAATAACAGCCATTTTTATGAATGCATTTTGAGCTTCTTTATATTGTTTTGCATTATTTTTAACAAAGATAATACTCCCTACTATATTGCTCTCAAAGTCTCGTATTGGAAGAATACCAAATGTACAAGTTCCTTCTATTATTATTTCTTGCATGCCAGCATTCAAAGCCTCGATAACTGATGGAACTGTGACTTTTTTAATATCCATCCATGCAGCAGAAGGTTTGGAAAAATAATAACCTTGCTCCTTAATAGGGAATGATTTCTGTAATTCGTTTGGTTCAAAAAGCTTTTCTGCAAGGCTTGCAGATACTGTGCTGTAAAAACCAATTTTATTATCTTTTGTCTGCAATAACTTTAGAGCATCTTCCGGTGTATAGAAAAATTCAACAGAGCCTAAATATTCATTTGACTTTGAAAAAATTGGAGCAATACCACGCATAGCAAAGCCACCAACACCCAACTCTACTGCTTGTAGTGGTAATTTAGTTTCATAAACCTTCAGAATTGTCTTGCGGAAAGATTCTAAATTGTCTCCGTGTTTTTTGGTCCAAGAGCGTAAAAAACTTGTTGCAGGAGGTTTGTGATAATGAATTTGAAAAGATTTTGGATCATTTGTGATTTTAGCAATTACTTTATTCACCGAATCTTTTAGTTGTTTGTAGGCAAAGTCAGAATTTGGGTTCTTGTAAACACTTTCTAAATATGGGAATGTAGAGAACACTTGCGATGTTTTTAGGGCATTTTCCATCAACATAGCTTGAATATTCTCAAAAGTCTGCATCTGCCTTATTAGATTAGACTTAGTAGTAAAATCTACATTAGAAATCAACGAATTGTAGAAGTTAAATAAACCAAATCCGAATACAGCAGCAAAAAGAGGAACAAATATAATCAAAATTTTGTTTCTAATAGATAATTTTGAATAAGAAAATCCATACATAAATCACTCCAAAAGATATATATTTCTAAAATTTAAAAATACAAAAAAAATTTCAAATAAATAATATTATTAATAAAAATTAATTAGTTTATAAAGTTCATAAAGTTTATAAAGTTTGTAAAGTTTGTATAGTTTGTAAAGTTCATAAAGTTGAATGTGGAAATCCCGAAGGGATGATATTATTATAGATGGTAAAGTTTCTGTCCTCACCCTAAATCCCTCTCCATTCTGGAGAGGGACTTTTTGCTCCCCCTCTCCATTTATGGATCGCCGACAAGTCGGGACAGGAAGGGGGCTGGGGGGTGAGGACTATGGTGTGTTCTGATAAAAATTCATAGCCCACGAATTTATTCGTGGGTGAAAGGAATAAATAATGAAAAATAAATAATAAATCAATAATATGTACAAACAATTAAATGATTGAAATCATTTTTAATTAAACAAATATTATGCAAACCCACGATTGAAATCGTGGGCTATGGAAAAAGGAATAAATAAAAAATAATTCATAGCCCACGAATTTATTCGTGGGTGAAATTTTAAACTGAACCTTCGGAATGTTTATAATAGAAAAGAAAGATACGAAACAATCAATCAATCCCGTAGGGATGTAAATATTATAGTTCATAAAGTTCATAAAGTTTGTAAAGTTTATAAAGTTTGTAAAGTTCATAAAGTTTATAAAGTTGAAATCCCGAAGTGACGATAATATTATAGA
>DYLM01000012.1 GCA_020722095.1 Chloroherpeton thalassium | reverse complement strand
CAAATATCGTGAATCTTGGATTAAGTGAATTACCTCCACAAGTGTATTTTGTATCAGTATTGACCAATTCAGGAAAATATTTAGCAGAGCCAATCATCTTAATCAGATAAAATATTCGTAAGTTTGCCTTATTGAAATGTTAGTAAATATTTATACTAATTTATGCCTTCATTGTAAAAGCCCAAAAAGGCAAACTGACAAACGAAGGAAGTAATATTATTATTATATAAACGTTTTATAATAGATGAGTATTTTGTAATTATGAGAAGATGAAATGATTGATAGAACTGAATTAGGGTCTCAAACTGCAAAAGGTGGTTTTGACAATGAGCATAATATTGTCAGAAAGTTTAATAATTGGAAAAAAGACAAAACAGCACAAAAATGGCTTGACATTATGGGCTATAAATTAGATACACTTGATTCTGTGGTTGCAATACAAGTCCCAACTAAAATTAGTCAAAAAGATATTGAAAAATATAATGTTACAATTGAAGAATACAATGAATTTGTTAAATTTAAGAAATCTGATGCTCAAGTCAAATTGATTATAAAAATTGGAAATATAATTAAGATAGAAAATTTATCACTTAAAAAAGCTAATTCTAATGCAGATTACAATCAAATTGACAAAAGAACGGTAGATTCGTATAAGGAAATGTGGAAATTTGATGATGAGATAGCATTTTGGCTGAAATTATTTACTGGTGAAATATTGCCAAAAGATGCAAAAAAACTTATTGGAAACATTAAACCCAGGGAGAATCGTAGATTGTTTTTAGATGAATTTCCGGAAAGAATTCAAAGTAAAATTGTAAATTTCTTTGAGAGAAATAAAATTCTTGTTATTAGTGATTTATTAAAAGGTAGAGGGGGATTATCTGCTAATTGGATGCTAGTTACTATGAGAAATGTTGATAAGGAATCTACAAGTTGGATTTTGAAAGATATTAATATAACTATGAATTTTTATGGATATGGTAAGGTTTTTATTACTCCCAGAGGTAGCCTACATATTGGTAGAATTACAATGCAAAGAAAAGGTGGAACACCTGATCCTACCAAATTACAATTTAAGTTTAAACCTTGTGAACTATTTGAGATTGCTTAAACAATGGAATTAAATAAAATATATCTTGGCGATTGTATTAAAATAATGCAAGACATACCAAATAGTTCAATTGATTTAGTCTTTGCAGATCCACCGTTTAATATTGGTTTAAAGTATGATATTTATAATGATAAAAAATCATACAACGAATATTTTGAATGGTCAGAAAAATGGATTAGTGAAACATTTAGAATTTTAAAGAATTCTGGCTCAATTTATATTGCTATCGGTGATGAATTTGCTGCTGAAATAAACATAATATTAAAGAAGGCGGGTTTTAATTTTAGGAATTGGATTGTTTGGTATTATACATTTGGACAGAATCAAAGGAAGAAATTTAATAGAGCACATACACATATATTGTATTTTACAAAAGATAATGAAAAATTCATTTTTAATATTGATAATGTAAGAGTTCCTTCTGCAAGGCAATTAGTATATAACGATAAAAGAGCACACCCAAAAGGTAAATCACCAGACGATGTTTGGGAATTTCCTAGAGTTTGTGGCACTTTTAAAGAAAGAATTGGCGACCATCCTTGTCAGATGCCAGAAGCCCTATTAGAACGAATTATTTTAGCAAGTTCAAATGAAAATGATATTGTGCTTGATCCATTTGGAGGTACTGGAACTACGGCGTCTGTTGCAAAAAAACTAAAAAGAAATTATATCACAATGGATATTTCAGAGAGTTATTATGATGTGATAACTCACAGATTAAATGGCAACATTCCTGAAATAAAAAGGAATGGCTTAGAAAGAAACACGATAAATATTGAATCATTATTTTAAATAATATTGAAAAATAAGAAGCTGTCCCATAAGTTTATTTTTGAAAATATTCAATAAAATTCTTTTAAAACCTTATTTTACTTAATAACCTTAGTAGAAAAAATAAACCAAACCAAACTAATAACCTTATTTCCTGATTTTAAATTTAAAAAGGTTATAAGATTTGGTATGTTAAAATGGAAATTATTTCTCTACTAAGGTTAAAAATGAAAATAAGGTTTTTAAATTGAATATACCTAACACCCAACACCCAACACCAAAAAAACATTTTCAAATTTTCATATTTCGTTCTGCATCATTTTATATGTTATTCTTCTTTTTAAACAAAAATGCAAGTAATTCGTTGAATAATGATAATTTTGTAAGAAAATATTATTAAATATTGATGGAAAAAAATTTTTTACTAAGGGCAGTGGAATTATCCAAAATATCTATTGATGAAAATTGCGGTCCTTTTGGTGCGATAATTGTCCGAAACGGAGAAATCATTGCAGAGGCACACAATACAGTAACCCGCGACAATGACCCAACTGCACACGCCGAAGTTAATGCAATTAGAAAAGCTGCTCAAAATCTTAGCAATTTTGATTTAAGTGATTGCGAAATATATACTTCCACCGAACCTTGTCCGATGTGTTTATCCGCAATTTATTGGTCAAGGATGAAAAAAGTATATTATGCCAACACCCGACAAGATGCAGCAGCAATTAATTTTGATGATGAATATATTTATAATGAATTAGCAAAACCTATTGAACAAAGGGAATTAGAGATGAAAAAAATTGAAATTCCTGAAGCCAAAGAAGTGTTTAATTTATGGATGAATAAAGAAAATAAAATTGAGTATTAATATGAAACAAACAAAAATAAAAACAACGAATTTAATCATCTTGCTTTTTATTCTTGTAATAAGTGTCAGCGGATGTAAAAATTATTATTTAGAACCTCACAATATTGAAGGTACTTGCAAATTAGATAAAACACAATTTCTAAATGCAATGGAACCAATTTTATTAGATGAAGGTTTTACAGTTAAAGTTGATGAAAAGCGAGGCTATGTGATTGCCGAAAAGATTGTGGAAATAAATTCAGTTAAGCACCAACTTAATTTATCGGTAAATGTTGATGAAGAAAAAGATTTAATCAATATAGTTCCCTCCTCTATCACTTTGCCAAGAGATGAAAGTAAAGTTAAATATTATTCCAAAAAACGAATGCCCAAAGAGCTTGCTCCTCATTTTTCACGAGCAATCGACAGAATGAAAACATATTGTGGTGGTAATAATTTCCCTAATAAACCTTAATTAAATTAAAAAATTATAGCAAATGGCAGCAACTAAACCCGAAACAGTCTCGGAACTTACCGATAGGATAAAAAGCATTTTGGAGGATAATTTAAACCCTGTGTATTTAACAGGTGAAATTTCCAATTACAAGTTGCATTCGTCTGGTCATCACTATTTTAGTTTGAAAGATAAAAATGCACAAATTGCTTGTGTTATATGGAAAAGTACTCCAGTTGGAGTGAAATTAGATGACGGGTTAAAAGTAGTTGTTTTCGGTTACTTGACAGTTTACGGACAACAAGGCAAATACCAAATAACTTGCCAAAATATTACTCCCGAAGGTCGAGGTGATTTATATTTAGCTTATGAACAATTGAAATTGAAATTACAAGAAAAAGGATATTTTGATAATTCACGCAAAAGGTCGCTTCCTAAAATTTGTTTAAAAGTTGGAGTATCAACTTCGCCAACTGGGGCTGCGGTACGCGATATATTTTCTACTATTCAAAATCGCTTCCCACTTGTGCAAATATATTTCCGACCAACACTTGTGCAAGGCGATGGCTCCGAAAAAGATGTAGCAAATGCCATAGCTGAACTAAATAATTATGATTTAGATGCAATAATAATTGGTCGCGGTGGTGGTTCTATCGAGGACTTATGGTCGTATAATACTGAACTTGTCGCAAATGCGATTTATAATTCCAAGATTCCAATAATCTCGGCAGTCGGGCACGAAACCGATTTTACTATTGCTGATTTTGTGGCTGATATGAGAGCAGCCACTCCCACAGCTGCAGCTCAATTCGTAACACCCACTACAATAGATGAATTTCAGGATTTTTTATATAAATCAAAAGCACAGATAAAAAGTAATTTTTCAAATAAAATTTCACAATATCAAAAAAGATTGGAAAATACATTTCATAATAGTTTCTATCAAAGAATGATACAAAAAGTTAATTTCTTAAATCAATCATTAGATGACGCAAAAGACAAAATGCAAAATTCTCTAAACAGCAGAGTTAAATTGTTAAAACAAGAAGTAAAGTTAAAAACAAAATTAATCGAGAGCCTTTCCCCAACTTTGCCGTTGAATAAAGGGTTTGCAATCATCAAGCAAAATGGAAGAGCATTATCGGCAGACGAGCCACCAATCATCAACAAAGACATTGAAATTATCCGCAAAGAAGATATTATGAAAGCACGAATTACTTCGTATAATCATAAACTATTTTAAATTTTATTTTACAAAGATAAATTTTGCATTATTATTTTGAAAAATGTTTTATTAGAATTACTCGCTCCAGCTAAGAATATAGAGCAAGGCAAAGCCGCTATAAATAGTGGTGCCGATGCAGTATATATTGGGGCAAGTCAATTTGGAGCAAGAACAGCTGCAGGCAATTCGATTTCTGACATTGCTAATCTATCTAATTACGCACATAAATTCAATGCAAAAGTTTATGCTACGGTAAATACAATTTTTACAGATTCTCAAGCAGAGCAAATAAGGAATCTATTTCATCAGCTTTATGATGCTGAAGTTGATGCTTTTATTGTCCAAGACCTTGGCACACTGATGTTAGATATACCAAAACTTCCGATTTTTGCTTCAACTCAAATGGATAATTACGACATAAATCGCATTAAATTTATTGAATCTCTCGGCATTGATAGGATTATTCTTGCACGCGAATTAACTTTAGAACAAATCAAAAATATTCGCTCCAAAACAAAAGTGGATTTAGAATTTTTTGTGTATGGTGCTTTGTGTGTTTCTTTTAGTGGCAGATGTTATATGAGTTATGCAAATCAAGGGCGTAGTGCCAATCGTGGTGAATGTGCTCAATTATGCCGAATGAAATATGACTTGTTTGACAATAATAACAAGTTCTTACTTAAAAATAAATATTTGCTTTCATTAAAAGATTTGAATTTATCAGCATATTTATCTCACTTGATTGATGCAGGAATAACTTCATTCAAAATAGAAGGTAGATTAAAAGATATAAACTATGTTAAGAATGTAACGGGATATTTTCGTAAAAAATTGGATAAAATCATAGAAGAAAGAGATGATTTAAGTAAGAGTTCAAACGGAATTATCAATTTGGGTTTTGAGCCAGATTTAGATAAAACATTCAATCGCGGAACTTCCACGTATTTTCTTAATGGCAGAAATAAAGATATTTCTTCAATAAATACGCCAAAATCAGTTGGTAAAAAGATTGGAATACTAAAGCAAAAGCAGCAAAACAAGTTGATTTTTAAATTTGATGATGATAGAACAATCATAAAAAATGGTGATGGTTTGTGCTACTTTAATGCTAATAATGAATTAATAGGATTTTTAGTTAATAATTCCAACGGAAATGAAATATTAATTGACAAAAATATTGATATTAAAATTAACACCGAAATTTTCAGAAATCAAGATATTGAATTTGAAAATACACTAAAACGAACCAGCTCACAAAGAAAACTCCCGATAAATATTAATATTAATTATCAAAATAATAATTTTAATATCACTATCAATAATATTTTTTCCAAAAATTATTTAATTGAAGAAAACGAATTTGCAAATTCTGAATTATTAAAACAAAATATTATCAAGCAATTCTCTAAATTAGGAAATACAATCTTTACAATTAACGAAATTAATTTAGCAGTCTCAAGCAAAATGTATTTTATTCCAATATCTAATATAAATGAAATTCGTAGAGATGTTTTGAAAAATTATGAATCTTTCTTGAATCAGAGTTATAGAAGAAAAATTGTTGAAAGAAAAGTTGCTACATCTCAATATTTTGTTGATAAAATTGACTTTCAGGCAAACGTAGCAAACTCTTACGCTAAGCAACTTTATACAATAGCAGGAGTTAACAAGATTGAGCCAGCATTTGAATTGCAAAAAGATTTTAAAGGAAAAGCTGTGATGACCACAAAGTACTGCTTGAAATTTGAATATGGCATTTGCCCTATTTATCAAAAAGCCGACAAAACAATCCAAGAGCCTCTGTGGTTACAAGGTGATGGACATAAGTATAAACTCACCTTTGATTGCAATAAGTGCGAGATGAAAATAATATATTAAAAAAGCCCAACACTTAATAAAATGTTGGGCTTTAATATAATATTTTATAAAAGATTATTTATTAATATCGTTGTCTTCGCGAAGACCTAAAATAATTTTACGGGCAACTTCGGTAGCAATAACTTGTTGCACTTTATCGCCACTTGTCATATATTGTTCGATTGATTTCTCAACTCTTGTTTTGATAATTTCAGCAGTCTGACCAACTAAAGCGTTTGCTAATTGGTGAATATCTGTTTGTTGGCTTCGTAAAGCTTCTAATTGCGAACGATTTGCATCTTCCATTTTCTTCAACATCTTGTCCATACGTTCTTCTTCTTCTGTGTAGACAAGAGTGAAAGCCAAGAGCGAAAGCATAGTAAATTCCAAGAAAATCGCCAATAAGATAAATGATGGTTTAGCGGAAGGAATAAATTTCAAACCACGAATACCAACAGCAACGATTAAGAATGCAGCACCACCATAAGCCATACCAGTTACTAAGTTCTGATATTTTTCTGTAATGTGGTGGGACATATATAATCTCAAGCCCTTGAAGATTTTTGTATGATTGCGTCTCCATTGATAAGCGTTTTTAGTATCTAAAATTTCTTTTACAAGGAAGTCTGAGAAGAATTCTTTAATACGAGAATATAAAGTGTTGTTTCGGAATTCCACAGTATTAATATCATCATGGAAGAAGTCTTCAAATTTTGCTTGACGGAATCCACCATCCATATCTTCAACAGTTGTTCTGTTCCAAACTAATCTAAATGCACTCTTCACTTCGTCAAAGTCTTTCTCGGCAAGTTTATCGTCTGGCAAAGTTAATAAATCCACTATGTGATCAGTAAAACCAGTTTGAAGTCTGATTTTAACTTTTGTATCATCAATTTGTCTATCAAATAACAAAGCTATTAAGCCTAAGCGAGAAGGCAATAAAATTGAAATAAGAGCAGTAATAACAAGAGCCAAGTCGAGAGCAAGAATGGAGAAACCAATATAAGGTTCCAAAATGATTGCGTTCTCACCTAATACTTCACTACGTGTGTAAAATTCATTTGTACCCTTAACATAACCATCTTTTTCTAAAGTTCTTTTTTCGAAAGTAAAGTCAAAGATATAATCTTTATTGATTAAATCCTTGGAAATCTTTAAATTTTTTCCTTTTATTGCTGCTTCTTTATCTTTGGTTGTAGAAGCCCAAACCAAACCATCAAATTTAACAAAGCCTACTTTATCAAGTTTATCACCTGATGGCTGAAATAAAGGCACCACAAATTGTGCTGTTCCCCAAGGAATAACACTAAATAGAAATAATAAGAAAAACACAACTAACATTGAGAAGAATATACCTAAGTGTTGGGCCCCTATTTTGGTCCTATTCTGGCGAATTGTATTGGCATTTTTTACCATTTGAACTCCTTTGATTTTTATTAATTTCAATATTTCAAATTTAATGTAAATTTTTCAAACAATTACAATATTTTTAAAGAAATTTTAAACTTTTTTAATTTTCCTTAATTTTTGTAATTTTATTGTAGTGAATTTGTAGTAATAACTACTACATTCACTTTTATTCAAAAAATTTCATTCAAATAAACTCAAAATTAACTAATTCTTGTTAATTTGCAGTTATGAGAATTGCAAATTTACAAGCAAACAAAATTTCTAACAATCACGGTACAATTCGTGGAGGTTCCTTTTTATCTGCAATTCAACTTTTTCAAGCTTGTATTTCTACAATCCACTTCACCTCTTCATCTTATTAATTAAGATTTCTCGTAGTCTTAAAATCAAACAGAATTAAGAATCTACATCTTTATTCTTTATTAGTTACAATAATTAATTTAATTACGAACATAAAATTGGAGATTATATGTCATTAAGTAAATCATCGGGAGTGCATCCCAAATATTATGTAAATGCCGAAAATGTTATTGATTCATTAAAAAATCAAATCCTTGTTGATGGCTATGATTTTGTGCTTGACTTGCAGAAAAGCGAAGGTAATTTTCTTTTCGATATCAGAAACGACAAAAGATTTGTTGACTTTTTCACTTTTTTTGCCTCAATGCCTATTTCAATGAATCATCACAAATTAGCTAATGTCAATTTTATTGATTATCTTGGTAAAGTTGCCCTTACTAAAACTTCGAATTCTGATATTTACACCGAAGAATACGCTACTTTTATCAATACTTTCCACAAAGTTGCCTTGCCCAAAATATTCCGTTATAGTTTCTTTATTGATGGTGGTGCTCTTGCCGTTGAAAATGCCCTAAAAACTGCATTTGATTGGAAAGTTCGTAAAAATATGAGCAAAGGTATTCACAACAAAGGCACGCAAATAATCCACTTCAAGCAAGCATTTCACGGTAGAAGCGGTTACACAATGTCCTTGACTAATACAGATCCTAATAAAACTGCTCTTTTCCCTAAATTTGATTGGCCCAGAATTACAAATCCCAAAATTATTTTTCCTATGGAAAATCATTTAGAAGAAATTATTAAGTCTGAAAATCAAGCAATATCCGAGATAAAACAAGCATTTGCAAACTTCCCAAATGATATTGCAGCTATAATTATCGAACCAATTCAAGGCGAAGGTGGCGACAATCACTTCCGTCCCGAATTTATGAAGAAACTTCGTGAATTAGCTGACGAGAACGAAGCCCTTCTCATTTTTGACGAAGTTCAAACTGGAATGGGAATTACTGGAACTTTTTGGACTTTCGAACAATTAGATGTTACTCCAGATATTTTCTGTTTTGGCAAGAAGGCTCAAGTTTGTGGAATTGCCTCTACCACCAGAATTGATGATGTGGAAGATAATGTTTTCCATAAATCAAGTAGAATTAATTCCACTTGGGGAGGCAATTTAGTTGATATGGTTCGCTCCACTCGCTATTTGGAAATCATCGAAGAAGATAATTTATTAGAAAATACTCGCATTCAAGGAAAAGTCCTTTTAGGTGAAATGTATAATTTGCAAAATCTTTTTCCAAATATCGTTAGTAATTCACGAGGTCGTGGCTTGTTTGCATCATTTGATTTGCCAAATACTGAAATTAGAAATAATCTTGTTCATAAATTATACGAACAAGGTCTGTTCATTCTCCCGTGTGGCGAAAAATCCATTCGTTTCCGCCCAGCATTAGATATTTCAGCCACAACTATTAACGATGGATTTAATATAATTACCAAAGCAATTGAAAATTTGAAAATTTGAGAATACTTCTGATAATTATTCCCTCTCGGTGAGAGGGTCAGGGAGAGGTTATGATAAAAAACATACAAACTTGTACAGGCAGAGTTTGCTCTGCTCTGATATAGAAGGCAACAAAAACAGCAACCCCACGCCTAAGCGTGGGGTTGAGACTTAATAAATCTTGGTAAGGTAAATTTACTTTCTATAGAAAACTTTTTATTTGTTTTCTGGAATGTTCTTTAATAACTCAACGTAGAAGTTCCAAATTTTTTGAACTGATGAAATCTGAACTTTTTCTGATGGAGTGTGAACATCAAATAAATTTGGACCAAAGGAAATCATATCCATTCCTGGATATTTTTCTCCTACTAAACCGCATTCCAAACCCGCGTGAATTGCAACAATTTGTGGAGCTTTGCCAAACACTTTATTATAAACTACTTCGCCTACTTTAACGATTGGTGAGGAAATATTTGGCTCCCAAGCTGGATAACCGCCAATTGTTTCAACTTCTGCACCTGCAACTTCAAATGAAGAAGCAACTTTCATTGCAATATACATTTTTTCTGATTCAATCGAGCTTCTTTGACTTGTAAGAATATGCACTCTATCTTCTTCTGTCAAAATAATAGCCAAATTAGTGGAAGTTTGCACCAATCCTTCAATATCGGGACTCATTCTATAAACTCCGTGAGGAACGATTGTTAAACTCTGCAATAATCTTTTAGCAAATGGAAGAGTCATTACTCTTTCAGGCATATTAGTTTGTGCCCATTCAATCAAAAGATTTGGCTCTTTTGTTTTGTACTCATTATGGAAAGTGCTCACGCACATTCCCAAATAGTTTGTGAAATCATCAATAGCTGCATTCTTAACCAAAACAACTGCCGTTGCTTCGCGAGGTATTGCATTGTGCTTGCCGGGAGCATCAATTGAAGATACTCGTAAATTGATCATACGAGTTAATTTAGTTAAAATGCGTGTTAAAATAACAATTGCATTTCCCCGACCTTCGTGAATGTTAATTCCCGAATGACCGCCTTGTAATCCTTTTACGGAAATTGTGTAAGCAGTAGTTTCTGCGGGAACTTTTTCGGCTTCGTATTTAAAATTAGCAGCAGTATTGATGCCACCAGCACAACCGATTGTGAAAGCATCTTCTTCTTCGCTGTCTATATTGATTAATATTTTTGCATTAAGTAAGTCAGTTGCAAGTTCAGTTGCACCAGTTAAACCAGTTTCTTCATCAACTGTAAGCAACAATTCAATTGGTGGATGAGCGATATTTGGATCGAGCAATGTTGCCATTCCCATAGCAACGCCAATACCATTATCAGCACCTAACGTAGTGCCTTTTGCTTTAACAAAATCGCCGTCAATGTATGTTTGAATTGCATCGTTGTCAAAATCAAATACAACATCACCATTTTTTTCGCAAACCATATCAACGTGACCTTGCACAGCGATAGGCATTTTATTTTCCATTCCGGGAGTTGCTGGTTTGCTAATTGCAATATTGCCAGCAGCATCTTGTTTGTAAGAAAAATTGTGTTCAGTTGCCCATTTTTTGAAAAATTCTAGAATTTTTCCTTCTTTTTTAGATGGACGAGGGACTTTTGTAATTGCGTCAAAGCTTTGCCAAACTAATTTTGGTTCTAATTCAGCAATAGATTTTTGATTGGACATTTTATTCTCCATTATTATTCGTGGGGGAAATTATTTTAATTTTTGAAATTCTATAAGTTTATAACGAAATAGATTACCTAAAAATTTTGAAACCCTATCAAAAACTGGTTCCACTTGGTCGCCATATTTTTCCTTCATCAAATTACTAATCTCCAAAACGTCCCTTTTACCATCAATTTCTTGGAAAATAAACGACCCATATTCGTCTAAATTAGCTTTGATAAATTTGCTCTTCTTCTTTGGTATAAGGTATTTCAGAGCAAATTCTGATTTGAAACGAGGAATAAGTAGTGAAATCAAACCAGTCTCTTCGTTTACTTCAAATCCTACTTTGGATATTGGAATAAAATCCAAAAAATTTTCTTTATTTTTCTTTTTAAAAATCACGTAGTTGTCAAATTGATAATTACAAAATTATGATAATAAATAATATAATCATTCTTAATCTTATAACTTTTTGATTTGAATATTATTTTATGTATCTAAAATTAATTAAAAGAAGAAAATAAATGGATAAGAACAATTAAATAATCCGCAATTCAAAACATATCCAAATAAAATTAATTACAATAAATAATTTAGAGTATAAAATAATTATTTATTATTCATTTATTAAAAGATAATTATATAAATTTTAGGGATTATAAGAATATTAATTCATTGTTTTAATAATATATTAAATTAATTTTTATTCATAATTATTGTAATATTACTAAATTTTATTAAGTTTGAAATAAAAAAATGGAGAACTTGATGGACGAAAAAGTCAAAAATCAAAATCCGAGACGGACATTTCTAAAACAATTTGCTGTTGGGACTGCAGCTTCGGTTGGAGTATCATTAATTCCAACCAAAACAGAGGCAAAGTTCAAGGATACACAAAGAGAAAATGAAACAAGAATGGGGGTTTTATTCGATGCAACTCTTTGCGCTGGTTGTAGAAACTGCGAAAGAGCCTGCAAAGTTGCTCATAATTTCCCAGTTGATGATATTGAAACATTTCGCGATAGGTCAGTTTATAAGGAATACCGAAGACCTTCACCAAATAATTACACTGTTGTTAATGAATTTCCTCCAAGCGGTGTCGCTACATTCCCAATTGATGTAAAAGTGCAATGTATGCACTGCAACGAGCCTGCTTGTGCATCTGCTTGTATTGTTGGGGCATTTACTAAACACGCAAGTGGAGCCGTCACCTGGAATAGTGATATGTGTATTGGCTGCCGTTATTGTATGGTGGCATGTCCTTTCCAAATTCCAACTTTTGAATATGATAAAGCAATTCAACCTAAAATTCAAAAATGTGATTTATGTTTTGAAAGAACCAAAGTTGGTAAAATTCCTGCTTGTGTTGAAAATTGCCCAGTAGGTGCATTAACTTATGGTCCTCGAGAAGAATTACTTCTATTAGCAAAGGAAAAAATCGAAAGACATCCCGATAAATATTATCACCATGTATTTGGCGAGTACGAAGTTGGCGGTACTTCTTGGTTGTATGTTGCGCCCGTAGAATTTTCCGAACTTAAATTCCCACCTGTTGGCGATAGCCCTGCTCCTGGTGTTACCGAAGCAATACAACACGGTATTTTTGCTTATTTCATTCCACCGCTTGCTTTATTTAGCTGGCTCGGTGGCGTTATGTATGTAAATAATAGAAAAAACAAAAAAATAGAAAATGAAGCAAATGAGGGAGAAAAGAAATGAGTGAATTGATTTATCCACAACCTGTGAAGGCAAAATTCTTTACTCCAGGTATGATTATCGTTTCTTTAATAGCGCTTAATGGTATAGTCTTCTTGGCCATTAGATTTCTTTTTGGTATTGGAGCAGTTACTAATTTGAATAATCAATATCCTTGGGGCATTTGGATTGGCGTAGATGTTGCTGCTGGTGTAGTGTTAGCTGCAGGCGGATTTGTTTCGGCTGCAATGGGACACATTTTCCACTTACCATATATGAAACTCGTTGTGCGTCCAGCCTTGCTTACTGCTATGCTTGGCTATACCTTCGTGGCTTTTGCTGTGTTTGTAGATATTGGTCGCTGGTATTATATCTGGCACCCATTAGTAATGTGGAATGGAACTTCTCCACTTTTCGAAGTTGGTATTTGTGTAATGATTTATTTAACAGTTCTTTACATTGAATTTACTCCAATTCTTACCGAAAGATTTCGTGGAAAAGTTAATTTACCATCAATTTTGAGAGTTTTCAATGGTTTAGTTGAATGGATTTTGAAATTATTAGATAATACTCTTGGGAAAGTAATGTTTTTATTCTTGATTGCTGGAGTTGTATTATCTACTTTACACCAGTCTTCACTTGGAACTTTAATGGTAATAGCTGGTTATAAAATGCATCCACTTTGGCAAACACCAATTTTACCATTATTGTTTTTTATATCAGCTGTTTGTGTTGGAATTCCGATGATAATATTCGAATCACTTATTGCTTCTCGTTCTTTCAAAATTGAACCCGAAATGCATGTTTTAAGCAAAATCGCAGGTTATGTTCCATTATTATTGGGAATTTACCTTGCATTTAAATTAGGCGATATGTTTATCCGACAATCATTTGTTTATATGACCGAAATCAACAAATTCTCAATAGCATTTATAATCGAAATAGTTTTTGGTGTAATTCTACCTATGATAATGCTTATGAGCCGTAGAGTGCTAAACTCACCATTTTGGCTATTCATTGCGTCTGCATTGGTAGTGCTTGGCGTTGGAATTAATAGAATCAATAACTTTATCATTGCTTACCGGCCTTTTTATGCTAAATCAGCTTACATTCCATCATTCGGTGAAATTTCTGTTACTTTGGGCTGTATTGCATTAACTGTTATCCTATATCGTGCGATTGTAATGATTTTTCCAGTAATTAGTTTGCCTAAACAAGATGATTTAAAAGAATTAAAACATAATAGAGGTTAATATGAAATCGAAAATTAAATTCTTGTCTTTTATTGTTTTCGTATTAGCAATAACGTTTACTTTCACACAATGTTCGCATAATGATAAAGAACACAGTAATGATAGCGACAAGGCTTCTGTTTTAGATGATAGCTTTGATAAAATAGATGATTCGCAATCAAATTCAATAGAAATAAATGAACACGGCGTAAAATTCGACCATACAAAAATGGCTTTGAGTTGCAAAGATTGCCATAGTTGCCAATATCCAACGAAACAGAAACCTTGTTTGATAAATTGCCCTCGTAAACAATTAATAACAGTTTATCACGCACCCGAAGAAGGTCCAACACTTGTGGAAATGAATCAAATCAAAGGTGATTATAAACCATTTATGTTTACGCATAAATTACACGCTCAAATGGCAAATATGACTGGTGGTTGCCAAACTTGCCACCACTATAATACAACTGGTCCTATCCAAAAATGTAGTAATTGCCACGAATCTGATAGAGCAAAAGTAAAGAATATTCATATTCCAGATTTAGAGTCTGCTTATCACCGTATGTGCTTGACTTGCCATCGTGAATGGTCGCATTCCACAGATTGTCAACAATGTCACTTAAGCAAAGATCAAAATCCCGAAGAATACAAAAAATCCAAAATTGCTAAATATCAACATAAAGATCACCCACCGCTTGTAGAACCAGGCAAAATTGTTTATCAAACCAAGCATAGTTCGGGCAAGTTTGTAACATTTCAACATGAAGATCACACAAAATTGTTTGGATTAGAATGTAAGAGCTGTCACGGAGATGATAACTGCATAAGTTGTCACGACTATTGGAATAAACAAACCGGAAATAATACAGTTAAATTTAAAAAGACACATAAAACATTTCAACAGCACCACAATCCTTGTTCTAATTGCCACACAATTCAAAACAATTGTGGTAAATGTCACAAAGAGCAAGAAGTTGATAAATTTAATCACTCTTCGACGGGTTTTAATCTCGGTACAAACCATTCGCACTTGCAATGTAATGCTTGCCATAAAAAAACAGGTGTTTTTAAGGGATTGAATAAAAATTGTACTTCTTGCCACAATAATTTCGTTATGGGTAAATTTGATCATAAAAAAACTGGCTTACAATTAAACGAAATGCACGCAGATTTTGATTGTTCAAGCTGTCATACGAATAATAATTTTGCTGTATCTCCAGTTTGCAATGACTGCCACGACGGTTATTCTTATCCTGCCAAAAAGCCAGGCAAATTAGTAAAGAAAAAGTAAAATTTATCTTTAAAAATCACAAAAATGGCCGCCCAAAAAGCAGCTATTTTTTTTAGTCAAAATTATCTCGTAGGGTCCGATTTTGCACTTGTCTTGTCCTAGAAAAATATTAAAATAAATTTTTATTCCCCTCCGAAAGGAGGATTTTATTGGAGACTACCCTTCCCGTCTGTCCAGACCTGTCGGGATCAAAGAAGGGAAACTTTTATCAGAGGCATTTTCAAATTATAAAAACCTACTAAAGTAATTTATTTTTATTTAAATATTAATTATTACAAATCGTATTTACATATTTAATCAGGTAAAAAATGGCATCTCAAATTCCTCAACCCAAAGACGATAACAATATTTTAGATTTATTTCAAGCATTTTACGATTTAGTGTGGATATTACGGCAGGAATGTCCTTGGGACAAAGAACAAACTAATCATACTATTGCACAATTAACCATAGAAGAAGCTTACGAAGTTGTCGATGCTATTTACAAAAATGATGATGACGACTTTGCTGGTGAATTAGGCGATGTGCTTTTGCATATTGTAATGCACTCAATTATGGCAGAACAACGCGGAGCATTTTCTTTAAAAGATGTGATTAAGAAAATTCATTCCAAAATGGTTCGCCGTCACCCACACGTTTTTGGAGAAGTGGAAGTAGCAAATCAAGAAGAAGTTTTACGCAATTGGGAGACAATAAAGAAGACAGAACGTGCCGAAAGTACAAGTATTTTAGATGGCGTACCAATTAATTTACCTGCACTGCTTCGTGCAGAAAGAATTCAGCACAAAGCTTCACGCGTGGGTTTTGATTGGTTAGAAAAGCAAGATATGTGGGCAAAAGTTGAAGAGGAATTTTCGGAATTGAAAGTTGAACTTGCCAATGGTAATAAGGATAAAATACGCGAAGAAATGGGTGATTTCTTCTTTGCATTAGTGAATGCCGCTCGCTACGAGGATATTGTTCCAGAGGAAGCATTGCAATTGACAAACAATAAATTTACAAATCGTTTTCAATATATCGAGACAAAATCTCGCGAACTTGGTCGCTCGCTGAATGAAATGAGCTTGGAAGAAATGGATAAATATTGGGACGAAGCCAAAGCCTTGGGATTATAATGCAAATTGATTATTTATATAATGAAGTGCAAAAATGGTTAAATTCATTTCCCGAATTTATTATTGATAAATTACTCCAACCCGATGAAGCAAAAATTCAAGAAATTTCGCAAGAATTTTTGAAAAGATTGCAAGATAATTATCCATTTCATCATCCGCTTTATGCGGGGCAAATGCTGAAGCCACCAGTGGATATTGCAATTTCGGCATATTTGGCTGCAATGGCAATCAATCCAAATAATCACGCATTAGATGGCGGACCGGCAACCGCCAAAATGGAAAAGGAAGTTATCAAAGAATTTTCGGAGATATTTGGATTTGAAAATTATCTTGGACATCTAACTACTTCAGGCACATTGGCTAATTTGGAGGCATTGCTTATTGCCCGTGAGGAAAATCCCGAAAAATCAATAGCTTTTTCGGATCAAGCACATTATACTCATTCACGAGTTTGCAATTGGTTAAGAGTGCCTCAAGTAAAAATCAACTCAAACAAATTTGGACAGATGGATTTGGAAGATTTGGAAAACAAACTAAAAACCGAGAATATCGGAACTTTGGTAGCTACTTTATCTACAACCTCGCTTGGTTCGGTTGATGATTTATCCAAAATTTTGGAATTAAAAGAAAAGTACAAATTCCGCTTGCATATTGATGGTGCTTATGGTGGATATTTCAAATTGATTTCGGATTATCAGCCAAGTTTGAATAATTTTCATTTGATAAGATTTGCTGATAGCATTGCCATCGACCCGCACAAACAAGGTTTGCAACCTTACGGATGTGGCTGTGTGATTTTTTCTGACTCGTCAATTGGCAAACATTACAAACACGATTCACCTTATACCTATTTCACTTCTGATGAATTACATTTGGGAGAAATTAGCATTGAGTGTTCGCGTGCGGGTGCGGCAGCAGCAGCCTTGTGGTTTACTAATAAGCTAATTCCACTAAAAAATGATGAAGGGTTAGGTTTGATTTTGAAGAAGACTATTGATGCAACAAATAAATTGTACGAAATATTAAATTCATCTGATAAATTTACTCCATATATAAAACCTGAAACTAATATAATTGCATATTTTCCAAATGCACAAACAACAAGTGAAATCAGTAAATTAAGCCAAGAAATTCTGCAAAAAGGAATGGATACAAATTCAATATGGCTTGCTACTCTGAAAGTTGACTCCCGTAAATTTGCTCAAAATCATCTAAATATAATAGTGGATAGCCCCGAAACAATTTTATTGAGAAGCACAATTATGAAACCAGAGCATTACGATTGGGTTGATAAAATATACAATAAATTAATTGACTTATTAGGGAAAAAATAATTTTGTTTGGGTGTTGGGCGTTGGGTGTGTAAGGCGTCATTGCGATATCCAACTTGTTGGAACGAAGCAATCTCATTCGATTTGAAAATTTGAAAATTTGAAATTATAGGGTTGTAATCCCTGTGCAAACGGGGATCCCCTGCAATTTCCCCTCTGTGATGGGGATTTTTTCACTTTTCTATAATATTTTCATCCCTTCGGGATCACTTTCCACTTTATAAACTTTCAACTTTACAAACTTTACAAACTATAATATTTTCATCCCTTCGGGATTTATTTGTTAGATGTTTTTATTAGAATCTCACCCTAAATCCCTTCCTGCCCCAACTTGTCGGTGGACTTAATTCTCCTCTCTCCAGAATGGATTGGGGCTGGGGGTGAGGACTGCATCTGATGTTTCCGGAAAATTGATTGACTATTTTCGTGTTGATAAAGTTAAGAATGAATTTCAGCCCATCTATTAAATAAACTCTCTTTTTCAATTCAAATTGATTTTTTTCGTCTTAAATTTATTGTAAAAAATCCGAAATTAATATCAAGAAAATATATGTTAGATTTTATTAAAAAATTATTTCCTAATAAGCATAATAAAGATATCGAAAAAATTATGCCTATTGTAAACGAAATAAATCAATATTACGAATCATTTAAATCACTTTCTGATGATGAAATTAAGCAAAAGACATTAGAATTCAAGGAATTAGTACGTTCGAACTCAGCAGAATTGGAAGCAGAAAAAGTGCAACTTTTAACTGATTTACGTGAAAAGGAACTTGATGCTGGCGACATTTTAACTATGAATGAACGCATCAAAAAATTAGACAAAGAAATATTTGCAGCCATAAATGATACTTTAACTGAAATTTTACCACAGGCATTTGGATTAAGCAAGGAAGTTTGTCGCCGATTAACCGAGAGACGTCATAGTTATGTGTATGCAGGTCATAGTGCAATTTGGGAAATGATTCCTTACGATGTGCAATTAGTAGGTGGCATTGTTCTTCACCAAGGTAAAATCACCGAAATGGCAACAGGCGAAGGTAAAACACTTGTTGCTGTACTTCCGATATATTTAAATGCTTTGGCTGGTAAAGGAGTTCACGTAGTAACAGTAAATGATTATCTTGCCAAGCGTGATAGCGAATGGATGAAACCAGTTTATGATTTTCTGGGAGTTACTGTTGGTGCTTTACAGCAGAATATGCAAAGCGAAGAAAGAAAACGGATATATGCTTTAGATATTGTTTATGGAACAAATTCTGAATTTGGCTTTGACTATTTACGTGATAATATGGTTGTTGAAGAAGAACATATTGCGCAAAGAGGACATTGGCATGCGATTGTTGACGAAGTGGATTCTGTATTGATTGACGAAGCCCGTACACCATTGATTATTTCGGGTCCGGTGGGTAATACTGAACAAAAGTTTGATTTGATGAAACCAAGAGTGAAGCGGTTAGTAGATGCCCAAACTCAATTTGTTAATCAAATTACTGCCGAAGCAGAAAGATTACTTCAATCAGAAAAGAAAGAAGATAGAGAACAGGCTGGAATTTTGATTTTCCGTGCATATCGAGGTTTGCCCAAACATAAGCGATTGAGAAAATTGCTACAAGATGGCGCAAATCTTAAATTAATGCAAGAAACTGAATTGTTTTTCCTGCGTGAGAAAGGCAAAAGGATGCCAGAAATTGACGATGAATTATATTATGTAATCGAAGAAAAACATCATCAAATTGATCTTACTGATAAAGGTAGAAATTTGCTAACAAATGCTGGTGAAGACAAAGATTTGTTTGTCTTGCCTGATATTACAGCAATAATGAGTAAATTATCAGTTGATAAGAACTTATCTGAAACTGAAAAGCAAAGGAAAATTGACGAAGTTAATTTACTTTTTGCAGAAAGGAGCGATACTATTCACACAGTTTCGTCTCTTTTGCGTGCCTATTCATTGTATGAAAAAGATGTTGAATATGTTATTCAAGATGGCAAAGTACAAATTGTAGATGAATTTACAGGTCGTATTTTGGAAGGACGCAGATATTCCGAAGGTTTGCACCAAGCGATTGAAGCAAAAGAAAATGTGAAAGTTCAACGCGATACTCAAACTTTGGCTACAATTACACTGCAAAATTATTTTAGATTATACAAGAAACTTTCGGGTATGACTGGAACTGCCGAAACAGAAGCAGGCGAATTTGATAAAATCTACAACCTTGATGTTGTTGTAATCCCCACAAACAAACCAATAATACGAAAAGATAATGACGACTTAATTTATCGTACAACTCGCGAGAAATATAATGCAATTATCGAGGAAGTTAAGAAAGTATTAGAGGAAGGCAGGGCAGTTTTAGTTGGAACTGCTTCGGTGGAAGTATCGGAAGTAATATCCAAAATGCTTACTCGCCAAAAAGTTCCGCATAATGTATTAAATGCAAAGCAACACGAAAAGGAAGCAGACATAATCGCCGGGGCTGGAAGAAAAGGTGCAGTAACTATTGCAACAAATATGGCAGGACGTGGCACAGATATTAAATTAGATGCCGAAGTTAAGAAGAATGGTGGATTAGCAATTATTGGTTCAGAACGTCACGAAGCACGCCGTATTGATAGGCAATTACGTGGACGTGCTGGCCGCCAAGGCGACCCGGGAAGTTCTGTATTCTTTATTTCTTTGGAAGATAAACTGATGCGTTTGTTTGCTGCCGAGAGAATTGCCAATTTTATGAATAGATTCAAGTTCCCCGAAGGCGAACCAATCACTCACCCAATGATAACTAAAACAGTAGAAAATGCTCAAAAGAAAGTTGAAGAAAATAACTTTTCTATTCGTAAGCACTTGCTCGAATATGACGATGTAATGAATTTGCAAAGAGAATTAATTTATAATAAACGTCGTATGGCTCTGCGTGGGGATAGATTAAAAGGTGAGATTTTCGACCAAATTGAAGATTTGGCTTATGATTGGTATAACTTATATTATAAAACAAACGATTTGAAAGGGCTAAAAGATGAAGTTCGTTCACATTTACTTTGTGAAATAAATATTGATGCCGATAATTTTCAAACAATGAAGGATGTTGAAGTAGTTGATGAAATTATTAGGGCTTCCAAAGATTTCTATCGTAGAAAAGAAGAAATATTAGGTCGTGAATTTATGACGCAATTGGAAAAATATGCAGTTTTGCAAACTATTGATGATAAGTGGAAAGAGCATCTTCGTATTATGGACGAAATTAAGGAAGGTATAAATCTGCGTGCTTATGGTCAAAAAGATCCACTTTTGGAATATAAACAAGAAGCAGTCAATCAATTCCAAGAATTATTGAACGAAATTAACATTAATTCAGTTTCGGTTGCATTTAAGTACTTCCCGCAAATGCAACAAACTCAACAAGTTGAAGTGAAAGCCCCACCAAAAGTTCAATCAAGAACACTCAATTCAAGGGTGAAATATGGTAGAGATGAAGAAGCCACTAAATTTGTGACAAATGCTGGGTCATCCGCACCGAGAGCTCAAGAATCTAAAGAAGCCAAACCTGTTGCTGTTGAGACATTTAGACGAACTGACCAAAAGATTGGACGAAATGATTTGTGTCCTTGTGGCAGTGGCAAGAAGTATAAAAATTGTCACGGTAAGGATGAATTTTTGAATTAATTTTATAAAATCATTGAAAAAAATAAATGGACTTCATTTTGGTAAATGGAGTCCATTTTTCTTTATTCCACTTTGAAAAATGCAGATATTATTTTATATTAATATCCTGAATTAATTTTTGCTTATGTTGATTAAGTGAATTAATCAATTCGAGTGTGGAGTGTAATTCAGTTTCTTGCAGATTGCCGTTCAGTAATTCTGTTAATGACTTAATCTTATTATCGGTATAATCAAGTTCGAGCTTCGTTTTTATTAATTCGAACATTTGCTTTGGATTTGCTTCTTCGTCTGTTTGACTAAACCTATTCCAATTTTCAGAAGGCTTTTCGTTCTCTATTGCAAGTTGATTTATTATGCTTTTTTGATATGGATTGACATTATCGTCATTTATTGCAACCAAAAGTTCTGAAAGAGATTTATTTTCCTTAATAAAATTAAAAAGTTTTTTTGAGACTTCAGTGATTAAATAATATTCAATTTCATCATCATTAATAACTACTTGAAAATTCTCTTCATTTTTTAAAGTAAATTCCAAAAAGGTTCTTTCAATTATTCTCATTTTTTTTATTAGAATTTTACATTCCTTTTCAATATTTGCACTTGTGTTATTGTCGTTATTTGCATCTTTAGAAGTAGTGGAAATTTTACTAATAAATTTTTTGATATTTTTTAGTTTGGATTGTAAATTTTTAGTTTGAAGGCTATCAAAATTGAGCTTACTACCAAGTTCTTGCACAAGTAAACTTTTTTGAATGTCATTATTTACTAAATCAATTACCTCGAGAATTTTGAGAATAGAATCAGTTTTACTTTTGGAAGTATTCACCTTGTGATTGATTTCTTTACTAATTAAAAAATCCAAAAAGGATTGCTTTTCATTAAGCAATATTTTAGTTAATTCTATTGTTCCATTATTTTTTATAAAACTATCTGGATCTTCTTGATTTGGTAAGACGATAATACTTGGCTCAAAATCATTTTCGAGTGCTAATTTAATTGCTCTTTCAGCGGCTTCAATACCAGCATTGTCGCCATCATATAAGATTGTAATATACTCGCTGTAGCGCTTAAGTGCTTGCAACTGTTGAGCAGTAAGCGAAGTGCCACTTGATGCAATTGCATTGCCAAATCCATTCTGATGCATCGAAATAACATCAATATAGCCTTCAGTTAATATTGATGATTTATTAGAAATAATTTCGTTTTTAGCAAAATTTAATCCATAAAGCACTTTGCTTTTATCATATAATTCTGTTTGAGGAGAATTTATATATTTCGCTTGTGATTTGTCATCAACTAAAATTCTTGCCCCATAAGCTATTGTTCTACCGAATATATCAAATATTGGAAAAATAGCACGATTGCGGAATCTATCGTATACTTTACCCTGCTCAGACTGAACAGATAAACCTGCATCAGCTATAATATCCTCATCAAATCCTAATGATTTAAGGTGTTTACTTAATTCTGTAAACGAATCGGGGGCATAGCCTAATCTGAATTTCTCCAAAGTATTGGTGGAAAATCCACGCTTATTGAAATAATCTAAACAAAATTTTCCTTGCTTTGAATGTAAAGCATCTTGGTAAAATTGAGTTGCATAATCTAATACACTATATAGTTGAGTTTTTCTATCTTCTTGTTCAGGATCTTTTTTCTCGAATTCAAATTGCAAACCTGCTTTATCGGCAAGGAATTTCATCGATTCAATAAAATTAAAACCATAAAAATCCATTGCAAATGTAATTGCATTGCCACTTTTTCCACATCCAAAGCACTTGTATATTTGTTTATCGGGCGAAACAGTAAAAGAAGGAGTTTTTTCAGTATGAAATGGGCACAAACCAATAAAATTAGATCCACGCCGAACTAATCTTACTTCTTGATTTATTAAGTCAACTAAATCAATACGACTTAATATTTCTTCCTTTATTTTATTATTTCTATTCATTATTTTGTATATTAGTTATATTGCAAGTTTATTTACCCGTGAAAAGTCAGTAGTTGATTTTAGTAATTCTGAAACTGGTTTATTTAAAATAGGATGAATAAAATCAGGTTCAATTTCATTTAATGGAATAAGTACAAAATTTCTGTCTTGCAATTTTGGATGAGGAATAGTAATCATTTTGTCGGAGATTACACTATCTCCATAAAATAAAATATCAATGTCCAATTCCCTATCAGAAATTCTATATTTTGCTTTTCTACCAAATTGATACTCAATTGACTTTGCAAAAAACAAAAATTGATGATAAGATAAATAAGTTGTTGCCGACAATGCAATATTGTAAAACCAATTATTTGAAGTGAAACCTATTGGTTCTGTTGAAAAAAACGAAGATAATCTGACATTTTTAATAATTCCAATATCTTGCATTATTTCAATGGCAGAATTTATATTCTCTTGCGATTTCCCAATATTTGACCCAATTGAAAGAATAATTTTCTGTAAAATATTCTCATTCTCTTTCAATTGTTTGTTCTGTTTCCACATAATTTAGAGTTCCCTTGTAAGGAATATTATATTTTCTTACTCTTATTGTCATCTTTGTAACATTTTCATATTTTTCCATCAGATTCGAGAGTAATTCATAAGCGATCGTTTCAATTAAGTTGTAAGAATCCCCATTCATAAATTCTGCAATATCGAATAGAATTTCTTTGTAATTTACTGCATAATTCAAATCATCTGCAATAATTGCCTTGGTTGCATTGTAATAATATTCCAAATCAATCTCGAACTTACCACCTATTTCTTTTTCTTCGGTCATCACTCCATGGTAGGCATAAAATTGCAGACCTTTTATTTCAATTTTACTTAATGATTTCGTCATCTTATAATTCCTGATTTATACTTATTTTAATAAACTCTTGATATTATTGATATTTATCAATGTTTTATCATAAGTATTCTTCATATTATCTAATTTTTCTTTTTCGTAAGCAACAAGTTCTGGTGCTGCGTTCGAAACAAATTTTTCATTTGACAACTTTTTATCTGTTGATGCAATATTATTGGATAAACGTGATAATTCTTTTTCTAATCTTTGAAGCTCATTATTGAAATCAAAGTTCTCGTCTAATGTAATGAATATCTCTATATTTCGTATAACACTAATTATTGAGCGACTTGGATTAACTTCGGGATTGATACAAATTTCACTTGCCTTGGATAATTCCTTGATTGAATTGCTAACGGAAGTGAAATACTCACTTAATTTATCATCTGGCAATTTTATGGAAATTGGCAATAATACATTTGGAGCAATATTCATACTTGAACGCAAGCTTCTGATTTCATCAATGGTATATTGAATTAATTCAAATACATTTTCAACTTCTTGCGAGATTGAATTTTCATTAAAAGTAGGAAACATCTGTGTTGAGATTGATTCATCATCGTGCTTCTGGTAAAGTAAATGCCATATTTCTTCAGAAATAAACGGCATCACTGGATGTATTAATTTTAAAATATCTTCATATTTATTTAAAACAAATTTAACTAATTGTCTTTTTTCGTGTGAGGTCTTTGCCTTATTAAATTGAACTTTGAACATTTCAACATACCAATCGCAGAAATCCTTCCAAATAAAATCGTATAATATTTTGGAATACTCGTTCAAGCGATAATTATTTAATGTTTCTATTGATTTTTTAATTGTTGAATTCAATCGAGAATCTATCCACTTATCAGTAATGGAAAGTTCATAATTATTAGTATCGTCATTCATTAAATCATCATCAATAATCGATTCTGCTTTCATTTGGAGGAAACGAGCCACATTCCATATCTTATTTGCAAAATTTCTCCCGATCTCCATCGAAGGAATATCTTGGGCTTTTACGTCAACATCCATCTTGATGTCCTGACCAAGAGGAGCAAGATATAAAACAGTAAATCGCACTGCATCAGCACCATATTTCGATACAATATTCAATGGATCAGGAGAATTACCCAAAGATTTAGATAATTTTCTACCTTTTCCATCGCGAATAGTGGAGGTGAAATATACATTTTTGAAAGGAATTTTTCCCGTAAATTTTACAGATGCCATTATCATTCTTGCAACCCAGAAGAAAATAATATCGGGAGCTGTCACCAATAAATCAGTTGGTAAGAACTTCTGCATAGCTGGAGAAAAGCCCTCGTCCATTTTCCAACGCATTGTTGTCATAGGCCATAACCAAGATGAGAACCAAGTATCCAATACATCTTCGTCTTGTGTTAATTGTTCATTTGCAGGTAAATTAAGCTTTAATCTTGCTTCATTTTCGTCCTTCGCAGCTGTAAATTGCCCATCAGCAGTGTAATAAACAGGAATTCTATGTCCCCACCAAAGTTGACGAGAAATACACCAATCACGAATATTCGTCATCCAGTGTTCATAAGTTTTCACCCAGTGGTTTGGATAAAATTGGATTTCACCATTGCGAACAACCTCTAAAGCGATTTCTGCCAAAGGTTTCATTTTCACAAACCATTGATTACTCAAATATGGTTCAACAGGTTCGCCACCGCGTTGCGAAAATCCAACATTATGCGTGTAATCCTCAATTTTTTCCATTAGTTCAGCTTCTTCCAAATCTTTAACAAGTTGCTTACGTGCAACAAATCTGTCCAAAGTATTATATTTACCAGCAAGTTCGTTCAAAGTTCCATCAGGATTAATTGTATTAATTTGCGGTAAATTATGTCTTTCACCAACTAAAAAATCATTTGGGTCGTGGGCGGGAGTGATTTTCACACAGCCTGTACCAAATGCAGGATCGGCATAATCATCTGCTATAATTGCAATTTCGCGGTTTACAATTGGAACAATTACCATTTTCCCGATTAAATCTTTATATCTTGCATCATTTGGATTTACTGCTATTGCCACATCACCAAAAATAGTTTCGGGGCGAACTGTGGCAACTTGTAAATATTCATCTGAATCAACAAATTTATATTTTAATGTATATAAAAATTCTTTAACTTCACGATATTCTACTTCTTCATCGGAAAGTGCAGTGCGTGCCAAAGGCGACCAATTAATTATTCTTTGACCTTTATAAATCAAACCTTCATCAAAAAGTTTAATAAATACATCACGAACAGAATTACTTGCTGTTTCGTCCATCGTAAAAAGTGTTCTGTCCCAATCGGGCGAAATTCCCAATTGACGCATTTGCTCAAAGATTATAGAGCCATATTGATTGCGCCATTCCCAAACTTTATCAATAAATTTTTCCCTGCCTAAATCGTATCGAGTAAGTCCTTGCTTTTTCAATTCGGATTCTACACGAGTTTGAGTAGCAATTCCCGCATGATCAGTGCCAGGAAACCAGCAAGAATCATAGGACTGCATTCTTTTGAATCTAATGTAAATATCTTGAATTGTGATATTTAGTACGTGCCCGAAATGCAAAATTCCTGTAACATTCGGCGGTGGCATAAGAATGCTATAACTTTGATTTTCTGAATTGTCTGATACTTTAAAAATGCCTTGGTCTTGCCAATTTTTATACCAATATTGTTCCCGTTCAATACTCGAAAATGATTTTGGAAAATTAAAATCCATAACTTTAATAATATTTTTGATGAAAATTTATAAATATAGATTACAAAATTAACTAAATATTATCAATTTATTGAATTTGAAATTAAATTGATCAATTGAGTGAAAAATGAGTTTGAGGAGTATGTGTATTTACACTTCTTCTAATTGTATTATTTTATTGGTAATTGCATAAACAGTAAGAGCAGAAATACTTTTAATGCCAGTTTTTTTAGCGATATTCTTGCGATGACTCATTACAGTATGAATACTTATGTTTAAAGTATCGGAAATCTCTTTGTTCTGCTTGCCTTTTACAATTTCCTTCAAAACTTGCATCTCTCTATCTGAAAGAATAGTAATATCATCTGCTTCAAGGCTATGTTGATGGCTTAAAATATTATTTAAAGTATTGTAAATTCTTTCGAGTGTGTCGGTAATTTTAATAAAACCATCAAGAAACTGCAATAAATCCTCGCGATAATGATTGTAAATAATGCCAATCCAAATAAAATCGGGGTGATTTTTCTTTAAATTTTGAATAATTCTATTATTGCAACTCAAAAAAATCGGATTGATTAGACCAATATTGATATTCTTATTAATATCAATCATATCCAACTCGTCTATTGTTTCAATTCGATAAACTGTAAAGTGATTGCTGAATTTTAGGATAAGATTCACAAGTCCTTCATAAACAATATCAGATGGTTCAAGAATATAAATATTGGCTTTATACTTAATTGAGTAATTAATCATATTCTATTTCTAACCATTTTCAATTCTTTTAACTAATGGAACCAATACATTTTCTTCGATTAAAGAATGCACAAATAAGTCTTGTTCAAGCTCGAATAAATCAAAAATTATCTTACGCAAGACACGAATATTGTCAGATATTTTAATATGCTTTAGTAGAAGATTATTAAGTTCAGACAATTTAAATTCAATGTCGGTGTGATGTTCGCGATATTCATCAACCGAGAAAGAAGAGTTGGTAGTATGATTTATTGAATTGCTGATAAGCTCTTGAATATAAGGGAATACAATGCTATCTTCATACTCTAAATGCTCGCGTACTTCATCAAAATATTCATTGAAAAACTTTAAAATCAAATCAATTTCTCTGCCTTTATTTGTTTCCTGCAACTCCGAAATCAAACTAATTATCTCGGGGTATTTCTCCTTTAAATAGTAAGTATGACAATTTTTGAGGAAATTAACAATCTTGGGAATATCTTCAGTCTTTAGCTTGGAAATATCAATTTTATTGAAACCGTTATATAGATTTGCAAAAAGAATAAAAATCTCTTCATTAATTTTATTTGCTTTGCAATATTCAGAAATAGTTAAATCGCCGACATTTGGATTTGCCCCAAAGTGTTCTATCAAAAGCAAAATATTAGGATTATCTAATATTAAGTCATATATAATTGTGCCGGATTTTACAAAATTCTTTTTTGTTTGATACATAATTAATTTTAATTTTAATTTTAATTAACATTATTTAAATCATTCATAATATTCACTATATCATTAATTGTATATGGCTTGGAAATGTATCCATCAAATCCAACTGATTTTATTTTTTCCTTTTCTTCGGTCATTACATAAGCAGTAACCGCTATTATTTTCCCCTCGAATTTCATTTCTTTTAAATGCCTGAATGCTTCTATTCCATTCATAACCGGCATACCAATATCCATAAAAATAACATCTATGTCCGTGTTGGAATTGTAAATATCAAGTGCTTCTTGTCCATCTTGTGCATACAAAATGCTACAATTGCAAATTTTATTCAATGTAGTTTTCAGTAGTTGATAGTTAGTATAATCATCTTCTACAATTAAAACTTTAATCAGAATATCGGTAGTTCCAAGTTTTCTTTGTGAAATTACATCGGGTCTTGTGTCAATTAATTCTGCGGATGGAATATAATCAATTGTAAACCTAAATGTAGAGCCAACCCCTAATTCTGATTCCACCCAAATGCGACCTCCCAATGCTTCCACCAAACCACGAACTATTGCTAAACCTAATCCAGTACCTCCGTATTTTCTACTTTGGTAATAATCATCACCCTGTCGGAATCGTTGGAATATCTTATCAAAATTCTCGGGAGCAATTCCAATTCCCGTATCTTTCACATAAAATTCAATTTTGTCATCTAATAATTGATATCCAACCTCTACATAACCCTTGTCGGTGAACTTCATTGCATTGCTAATAAGATTGTTAAGGATTTGCTTCAATCGATTGAAATCTGTTCTGCATTCAATTTTTTCGGGATTTGTTTGCCCAATAACCACATCAATCTTTTTATCGTATTTATATTCCTGTAATTTGAAAGTTTTATTGAATGAATTCACTACCTCGAATATTACTGGATAAACTTCGCTTGTTGTATGGAATAAAACAAGCTGATTTGCTTCAATTTTGGATAAATCTAAAATATCATCAATTAATTGCAATAAATCTGCACCTTTTTGGTTGATTATTTTTAAATATTCATCTCTTTCTGCTTTATCTAAATCATCATCTTCTAAAAATTTAGAAAATCCAATAATAGCATTCATCGGAGTCCGGATTTCGTGGCTCATATTTGCCAAAAATGCTGATTTGAGTAAATCGCTTTCTTCTGCTCTGTTTTTTGCAATTATTAATTCGTTTTCTGCATTTTTTCTTTCTGTAATATCTTCACTTATTGTATAAATTACTTTTACATTGCCAGATTCATCAGCTAATGGTACAATATAACTTGAGAGAAACAAGTATTTTCCCCATTTTGTTGTGTATTCCATCTCGAGGAAAATTGTTTTATTATTATCACGTGCATCAACAAAATATTTAGCATATCCATTATTAACCAATGGAGGAAATGTAAGAACATTGATTTGTTTGGTAGCTTCTAACGATGGCGAGCCAAGCATTGCAATCAAAGTTTGGTTGGCATCAATAATATTGCCATCTTTATCTGCAATATAAACACCTAAAGGAGAATTTTCAAATAATAACTTAAAATTTTTAGTGCTTTCTTTTAGCTTTTCCAGGAATTTTTTTCTTTCTGTAATATCTTGAATTACTCCAAAAATAATATTCTTCTCTTTATCATACTTTGCAATGCTATGAATATCTTTGATTATTCCCGACTTTTGCCCTTTTATCTTAAATTCAATATTATACTCTTCGCCTTTTTGAATTAAATTTTGCTTAGCGATTTCCATCATTTCGCGGTATTCAGATAAAGGCACTTTTCTTACTATTTCATAATCTATAGGATTTTCGTCTATTTCATAAATCCGCATTGCTCCCTGAGAGCCCCACATTTTCTTATCATTAAGGTGAAATTCCCAATTTCCAGTTTTAGAAACCTCTTCAGCTCTAACTAATCTGCTTACACTTTGCTCAAGCAAATTACGATGTTGCCTTTCTTCGGTTTGATCGCGGAAAACTAATACAACACCTTTTATGTTGCCACTTTTATCTTTGATTGGTGCTCCGCTATCGGCAATTGGTGTTTCTGTGCCATCTTTAGAAATAAGTAATGTGTGATTTGCAAGTCCTACAATAATTCCTTCCTTGAGGACAATATCTACAGGACTAATTACTTTTTCGCGAGAAATTTCATTAACAATTACAAAGACATCTTCTACATTTTTATTGATTGCTTCTGAATTTTTCCATCCCGTTAGCTTTTCGGCAACTGGATTGAGAAAAGTTACTCTACCTTCGGTATCGGTAGTTATAACTGCATCGCCAATACTGCTTAATGTTATCGAGTATTCTTGCTCGGATAACCATAAATTTTGGTATAATTGCTTTTGCCTTGTTGTGTAGAAAAATGATAATAATGCAGTTACTAAAATGATAAAGAATAAAAGTATGACTATTAGATTTATGACCTCTGCGGTAAATTCTTTATATATGTCATCAATATTAACTTCTGTGGAAATCGCTAAATTTGTTTTAGGTATTGGAGTAACGAAGCCCACAACTTTATCATTTTTGAAATTTAATTTCTCAATAAATCCAGTATATCCCCGAAAGGCAAGAACAAGACCGTGATTTGTATCCTCTTGGTGAAATACTACTTTCTCCTTGGCAAATTTGGGTTGAGTAATAAGTCTAATGGAATCATCGTCCTTAATAGCTAAATTGACATCTAATGATATATACTTGCTTTCCTTAAATTGAAATGTGCGCAGTATATGATGTGGAACATCAATTCGGAAAACTATAAAATAGGTTAGTTTATTTATAATTTTTGGCACAATTAAATCCAAATGAAATCTATCGCATTCTTTACAATAGTAAAAACCTGTTGAAAAAACTTTATTTGGGAGTAATTGACTTTTTAATGTTTGGTTTAGTTTGAAATTTTCAGTGAACTTATTAGTAGAAAGTAGTGTATCACTATGAAAATCATACAAATAAATATCCTCAAACTTTGTAATGCGAGATTCAAGCAATTTTTTAAGCAATAAATCTTTATCTTTTGGGGATTTTGTTATTATAAAATTTGTCAATTTATTGTTGAAATCGATATTTTCAAAAATTAACTTTGAGTTCATAGCTATTTCTTCATACCATTCAGATAGCAGATTTGCTGATGCTTCGGTAATGCCTTTTAATTCTTTTTTCTGATTTTCGATATGTTTTTCCTTTTGCTTATCAAAATAAAAATAGCCGAAAATAAATAAAATAACAGATATGATTGTTGCAAAGATAGTTAAATTAATAAAAGTCTTTTTAGTTATTTCAAAAGTTCTGACCATTGAAGGCTCCTAAAATAATCGACAATAAAAACGATTTTTAAGAAATACACTTTCCTAAAATCTAAAAATACAAAAAAAAATATTAATATAATTCATTTTTTTTATTTATTGCAAGAAATTAATGAAATTTTAATATTTTTGCATTTTAAAATAATGGAAAACAATGAAAGTAGCAATTCCAAGTAGCGATAAAATAACAATAAACCCATCCTTTTACAATAGCGAAGGTTTTTTAATTTACCAAATTGACGACCATAATGTGGTGGATTATGAATTTCGGGCTAATGATAAAAAGACAGCAAGTGAAATTTCAGTGCTTTTAGACGATTGTAGTTCAGTAATATGCAATAAAATTGAGCCCGATGTAAAAGACTTGCTAAAAGCAAACGAAAAGCAAATCCTTAGAACAATGGAAGAAAATGTAAAAAAAGCAATGTTAAATATGCTTTGCAGAGTGTAAGAAATTGGGAGTGGTTTTGTAGGATTTAGTACGCCGAACAGGATTCGAACCTGTGACCCTCAGCTTAGAAGGCTGATGCTCTATCCTGCTGAGCTACCGGCGCAGATAGAAATTACAAAATTAAGAAAAAAAAATTAATTTTCAAATAATATTAGAAAAATATTATAAAAAATACTTGTTTTTTGTTGTTATGCATCAAATAATTGCCATAGAGGTTGTCTCATAAGTCCAAAATATTTCAATATGGTCATTCCCGTACAAACGGTGATATAGATCCTCCCCCTGACCCCACCTGTCCCGACCTGTCGGGATCACGGAGGGGGATTTTTTTTCTATTCCCCCTCACGGAGGGGGACGAAAGGGGGAGGTTCTGATAAAAACTTCCGAAGGTACTATACTAATTTTCCATCGGGCAATACAAATTGGTATTCGGGAAGCAATTTCCCATTTTTGATTTTGTTCAATTTGTTCTTATTCAAAGTTTTTTTGAGTGGAGAAAATCTTTGATAAAATAAAATTCCGTTTAAATGATCTACTTCGTGCTGCACAACGCGAGCTAAAAATCCATCTAAATCTTTAATTATTTCCTTTTGATTGAAATCATAATATTTTACTTTTATCTGCGAAGGACGCTTAACATCTTCGTATAAATCTGGGACAGACAAGCAACCTTCTTGATAATCTGTCAAATCATCTGAAAATTCCAATATCTCGGGATTAATCATAATGATTGGCTGTGCATTTTTATATTCTTCCACCTGCGTAACATCAATTAAAATAATGGATTTATCAATTCCTATTTGATTGCCTGCAAGCCCAACACCATTTGAAATTGCTTTTAATGTATCTTGCAAATCCATACCAATTTGGAATATTTTTCCATCAATATTATCTATAAAATTTGTAGGTTTGTTCAATATAGGGTGAAATGAATTATATATTGGTCTTACTGCCATTTTTAGCCTCTAAATCTTTATTAATTATGTTATAAATTAATATTCTTGGATAAGCATCACTTCGTATTTTGATGGATTATTGCTATTTCCAGCAAAAACAATAGTATATCTTTTTCCAAGAGTAACATCGAGCGAAAAATTCGCTACTAATTTTTTATCTGAATTAAAGAAATAATATGTATACTTTTTCAGTTTGTCTAAATCTTGATAATAAGTTGATTCTTTGTAAGGAACTTGAGCAATTATTGATGTGTCGGCAATTCTATCCACAACGCTGATTGTTGCGAAATCTTTGGAAGCATTCACAAATCTAACTTGTGCAAATTTAGGATTAATCTCTTCAATTTTATTTTCGATTAGAACATTTTCAATTTCGGGATTATTGCCGCATAGAATCATTGTGTATCGGTTATTAGTTTTGGGAGTAATAGAAATTGTGCTATTTTGTCCACTGCTATTTACTTTTATCTGATTTTCTAAAAATTTTAGATTTGTTGCAATGATATTTGAATAATATAATTTTGCATCAATAATGCTTTGATTGATTGAAATATTTGAAAATTCACTATCGGGCAAAGCATTTAATATCTGAACAAATGAAGTAGTTTCCAAAGAATTTACATTTTTATTTACTTCATTATCTTCAACTAATGTTTGATTAATATTTCCGTTTTCATCTTGATAGATTATCAACAAATATTCCTTGTTCTTTTCTATCGAGGAAATTGTATTATCTAATAATCTTGCAGGCTCAAATGAAGTAAACAAAGTGAGTGGCAATTCACCTTCGCTAACCAAAATAGGTGCGGAATACTTACCATAAGGTAATAAACGAACTAATGTGCTCCCCGATGAATAGCCTATCTCGCTTGATTTATCTTGCCTTGTGCCTAAAGAAACATCAATATTCGTATATTTCCAAGCTAAATTAACAACACGAATTGCGGCTTTTCCTTCATAATCAATAATTCTTGCGGGAGGAATAATGATTGATTTTACTGCTTTATTATCTGCCGAATCAGCAACAATAATTGAATAATTCTCCAAAACTTCAAAGGAATAAGATTGCTGCGAAGTAGTATTGCTACCAACTAATACCGACAAAGTATCGGACGACTGACTCTCGCAAGCTGAAACTTGATTAAATTCAGAAATTGTATTGCTTGATAAATTATCTACAATTGGTTCTGAATTTTTTAGCATCGTTACATTATCTTTGGCAATATTAATCACTCTAATGTTTGTATAGCGTTGATCAATTTTTGTAGCTAATTTAAATGCATCAGATTGGATGTTCAATTCGTCAAGGGTATAAACTTCCACTTCGCCGTTCATATTTTTGGAGACAATTACAGCATACTGCCCTTGCACTTTGGTTTCGAGTGCAAAAGTTCCTATCACTTCGCTAACAGAATTTTTATTTCTGACAATTGAAATTGGTACTATGCCTGTTCTGATGAAAACAGGTTGGGATTGTATCATATATCTTACTCCCGAAATAATCGGCGTAGAATTTGGACAACCAATCATTAACGAGAAAGAGGAAAGTGAATCTTGGAAGATATTAACCAATTTTATATACGCATCGGTAGAATACTTGGGCATTGCTATCGAAGAAGACAAAGCAAGCAAAGTATCGGCAGGACTATAAACGCTATCCTGCGGAACAGATGGGAGCACTATATAAGAATAGTTTATGTTTGGGTAAAATTTAACTATTCTTTTAGTTTTATAATCAGTTGTATTTTGAGTATTGATGATAGATAAAAATGATGAATCTGCTGGTGGATGGAATGCCACAGAAGAAGCACCAAAATTTATATTTTCCGAAAAATATCCATTATCAAAAAGCATTTTTCTTGGCAAATAATCACCGGAAAAATTTATCATCCTTACATATATTTTCTCTGCCTTAGAAGGTGGATTAACTAAATCTGGATTTTCTTCGATACAACCATTAATTGTAATCAAAATTAGTGAAAATAAAACTAAAACTAAACTGAATTTATTTGTTGATTTTCGAGTATTCATATAAAAAAAAAGAATTAAAAAATTAAGACGAAAAAAACAATATTAATTTTAATAAACATATACAAATTAAACAAAGCTATGATTATTTGATAGATTGATATAATTAAAAATGTACTTTTTCGTTTTATAATTTATATAATATAAGTAAATTAATAATAGTAAGTAAAATAAATAGATTTAAATAAATTGATTAAATTAACCAAACCTCGCTCGTCTCGCTCCCTTGCAATAACAATAGGCAAGATTGCACAATCAAAACTCGCTAATGATATTTTAATATTAGACCTTAGAAAAATTGATATGGCGCCAGCAGATTTTTTTGTTGTATGCACTTCTATAAGTACGACTCATACTAAATCCATTTTTGATGAAATTTATTATCAAGTTAAGGAATTAGACCAAGATTTGCCAAAATCCGAAGGACTTGATACTCGTGGCTGGGTGCTAATTGATTATTTTGATGTTGTTGTTAATATTATGACCGAAGAAGCTCGTAGCTATTATAAGTTAGAAAAGCTTTGGTCAGATGCCAAATTTCTTACATTAGACGAAGAATCTACTGCTATTAATTATTCCAAGGATAATTTAAATCAGTTATATGTTGAATCTACTGCATTAATTGATTAATTTACCAAATTCCTTTTGACTCAAAACAAAATTAAATTATGATTAAGAATTTTATTTATGATTTGCTAAAAAACGCCTTATCTAAATTAGAGATACTTGATGCAACAATAATCATTGATTATCCAAAAAACAAGGAACACGGCGATATTTCCACAAATATTGCTATGCAATTAGCAAAGCAATTACGCAAAAATCCACGTGAGATTGCTAATCTAATTATTGCAAATTTAGAGTACGATTCAAGTTTAATCAATAAAGTAGAGATTGCAGGTGCTGGATTTATAAATTTTTATTTTTCAGATAAATTTTTCCAAAGTATTTTGCTTAATATTTCAAAATATGGCGATGATTATGGCAAAGCAAAAGCACTTGACAAAAAAGCAATAGTTGAATATGTTAGTGCTAATCCTACGGGATTATTGCATTTAGGTCACGGACGAAATGCAGTAATTGGCGATACAATTGCAAATCTTTTGAAATGGTCAGGATATGATATAACTCGTGAGTATTATTTCAATAATGCTGGAAATCAAATGCGTAATTTGGCTAAATCAATTTATGCTCGAATCAAACAAAGCACAGACCAACCAGATTACGATTTCCCCGAAGATGGCTACCACGGCGAATATATCAAAGAAATTGCTGCTGAATATATCAAATTATATGGTGATGTAACAGACGATAATCCCGAAACCATTCAAAAATTACAGAAATTCGGCGAAGAATGGAACTTTGTGAAAATTAAGAAAACATTAGAAAATCTAAATGTCTTACAAGATGAATATTACAATGAAAATTCTCTTTACGAAACTGGAAAAATCAATAAACTAATAGAAGATTTTCGCGAATTGAATTTGATTTATGAAAAAGAAGGAGCAATTTGGCTGAAATTTTCCGAGCTGGGTTTAGAGCAAGATAGAGTAATCGTTAAATCATCTGGCGAACCAACATATCGCTTGCCTGATATTGCATATCACAGAGAAAAGTTTCTTCGTGGATTTGATTTGATAGTTGATATTTTTGGTGCAGACCATATTGCAACAATTCCCGATGTTTTGGCGGGAGTGAAATCACTTGGCTTTGACGACAAAAAAGTGAAAGTTGTGATACATCAATTCGTCACTTTAACAGAAAACGGACAGCAAGTAAAAATGTCCAAACGTTCAGGCAAAAGCTACACTCTTGATGAATTGATAGAAGAAGTTGGTCCTGATGTAGTTAGATTTTTCTTCCTAATGCGTGGAGTGAATACACATTTGGAATTTGATTTGGGCTTGGCACAAGAGCAAAGCGAGAAAAACCCAGTATTTTATTTGCAATATGCTTTTGCACGAATCTCGTCAGTATTTAGTAAAGTGCAAGAGGATTTTGATTATTCCAATGTGAATTTTGAATTATTGAATAAATCAGAAGAATTAAATCTAATCAAACGCATTGATGATTTCCCAGATGTAATTAAAAGTTCTGCTAATAATTACGAACCGCATATTTTATCCGATTATCTGCGGGAATTAGCAGCAGAATTCCATTTATTCTATCATAATAATCGAGTAATTGGCGAAGATTTGGAAATTATGAAAGCCCGATTATTCCTATTAAATCAAGTGAAAATTGTACTTAAAAATGGACTGACAATTTTAGGCATAACTGCACCAGAAAAAATGTAATTTTTAGTTTGTTAGAAATTTAAAATTTTGGAAAAAATAACTTATCATAGGAATAGATATTGATTTGTCCGAATTATACTCACGGAACTCGTTAGTGTACGACTTTCCTATTATGCCAAATTCATTGTCCATTTCCATACCATTATAGCCATATCTCGTTTGCTCGCTGGCGTAGCTCTGCCCTGACTGTAAATAGTTATAGGAGTAATAATTATTAGAAAAAAAGTTTTGAGCATTTGTTTAAATTAATAGTACAAATTAAGAAAATAAAAGGGATTGTCCAAAATACTTACTCCCTCTCCTTTGGAGAGGGAGAAAATAACTGAATACCTGCTCGCGCCTGAGGTGGGCTTTTGGTCCACACTCCACCACCTGCCGATGTCCGAAATTTTTTTCCAGAAATTGGTTTGGGAATAATTCTTATTATTACTAATTCTCATTTTGTAAATCAACTAATGACTTAACTATTTTGGGATGCAAATTCTTGCCAGAATGAAATGGTATGACGAACCTTTCATTCCCTTTACCGTAAATGTGATGGCTACCTTTGATTCGTAGTAATTCGTAACCCAACAAAATCAATATTTTCTCTGCTTCTTTTGCATTTAGAGTGGGCAATTTAGGCAAACTCAACCTCATAAGTAGTAGAAAATATATTTTTGCTTAATAGAGTATTTAAATCTTCAACGCTAATTGTTTCAAGATATAAATCAATTGCTTCTTTGATATTATCGTAAACTTCTTCATAAGTATCCCCTTGTGTGTGACAACCTTTAAGTTCGGGACAAAATGCATAAAAACCATTTTCATCTTCTTCAATAATAATTGATATTTTTTTACTCATAATCTTAACCGTAATTTGTAATTAAACACGAATAAATAAAATAGTTATTTGATTGATTTGCTCTTAATAAATTATCGCTCTAGTGCAAAAATGGGTCTTCGCTCCACCACCTGCAGATGTCCGAATTATTTACAGAAAGTGGGTAGTATAGCTTAAAGAAATTGTTTTGAGCATAATGTAATAAATGAATATTGCAAATTAAAAAATAAAAAACGATTTATACTTATATTAATTCCTTCACAGCAACCCAGCCAACGTTTTCAAAAAACGGATGAAAAAAAACAAGAAATTAAATCCTTCACGAAATTCATTTTTAATACAATTCTAAGCCATCAATGAAAGTAAAATCTTTTTTATTCAAGGTGAATAGTTTAATATTGTTTTCAATAGCAGTTGCAGCAATTAAGGAGTCTGGAATTTTTAATTTATGACTTAAACTGTATTTTTTCATTAATTCAATAAATTTTAAATTGATTACTTGATTTATTGAAATTACTTTAAGACTATCTATATCTTTACATATTTGTTTAAGTTCCTTCTTATTCAAAGCACCATAAATCAATTCAGCAGCAGTAATCGAACTGATTGCAATATTTTCAACTTTTATTTGTTGTAATGCCTCAGAGATAACTTGATTATCTTTATAGAATTCAATTATGATATCGGTATCACATAATACTAACTTTGAATTTTCCACGCTTCTTGCCTAAGTAATTTGGAATCTACATTTCTATTTTTCCATAAACCTCTTGAATTCAGGAAGTTATGTTTAAAAGTATTAGAAGTAATCTTATTTAGACTAACATTGTCTGGATTGTTAGTGTTTTCTAAATTATTAATTTTTTCGATTTCAATTCCTAATTTCTTTGCTAAAATTAAGATTAATTCAATATCAGAATTCGAATTACTTTTTAATAATACTGTTTTCATATTATATTCAATTTTTTGATTACTGAACGTAGTTTTTCTAAATTTATTGCATATTTACAATTACGCTCCACCACCTGCCGATGTCCGAATTAT
>DYLM01000198.1 GCA_020722095.1 Chloroherpeton thalassium | reverse complement strand
AAGAGTTCATAAAGTTTGTAAAGTTTGTAAAGTTCGTAAAGTTGAAAGTGGGGATATAATAATAATTCCCTCTCTCGGAGAGGGTTAGGGAGAGGTTCTAATAAAAATATACAACAAATAAATCCCAAAGGGATGTTATTATTATAGAAAAAATTAAATAGAAACAACAAATAAATCCCAAAGGGATGTTATTATTATAGAAAAAATTAAATAGAAACAACAAATAAATCCCGAAGGGATGAAAATATTATAGAAAAAATGAATATAGATTTAACAAATAAAAACGCTATTGTTACTGGCGCCTCTTCGGGCTTGGGCAAGGCTATCGCAATTGAATTAGCTCGTAGTGGTGCAAATGTTTTACTTATTGCTCGCCGAGAAAATGTATTAATTGAAACTATAAAAGAATTGCCAAATAATGGCAACCAAAACCATAGTTCTTTGGCGGTTGATATGTCTGATTTGCCAACGCTCAAGCAAAGTGTAATCGAAAAGTTGAATTATTATAGCCACTTTGACATTATCATTAATAATTCCGGTGGACCCAAACCTGGCAGAGCAAGCGAAGCACAAGTTGATGATTTTATCAATGCTTTCAAGATGCAACTTTTTGCATTTCAAGAGATTTTGCAAATAGCACTGCCAACGATGAAAGCACAGAATTGGGGACGAATTATCAATATCACTTCAATTGGAGCCAAGCAACCTATTGCTAATCTTGGAGTTAGCAATACTTTACGTGGAGCAGTTACAAGTTGGAGCAAAACACTTGCCCACGAACTTGCGCCTTACGGAATTACTGTAAATAATCTTTTACCTGGCTTTATCTTAACTGATAGATTGGTGCAATTACTCGAATCAGAAGCAAAGCGGAAGGGCATAACTTACGAAGAAGAATTGCAATATCGCCAAAGTTTAGTTCCTGCTGCTCGCATTGGCAAACCCGAAGATATTGCTTTTGCCGCTACATTCTTAGCATCGGAACAAGCAAGTTATATTAATGGCATTAACTTCCCCGTTGATGGTGGCTTTCTGCAAACTTTGTAAGTTGAAATTATTAGCAATAAAATATTTTATATAATTTGGTTATTTTTTGTAATTTTACATTTAAATTTTTTATCGGAAATTTTTAATAGTTAGTAGTAAATCATTTAAATTAATGGAAATACAAGGGAAAATAACAGGTATAAATTA
>DYLM01000092.1 GCA_020722095.1 Chloroherpeton thalassium | reverse complement strand
GGAATAATTTTCTAAATAATTTTGTAATTTTGTAGAAATTATTTTTCGGAATTACATTGATAAGCAATAAGAAATTGTACATAATTGCTGGTCCAAACGGAGCAGGTAAAACCACTGCTTCGATGGAGTACTTAAAAGTTGACCTGAATTGCATGGAATTTGTTAATGCTGATAATATTGCTTATGGATTATCACCATTTCAGCCAGAAAAAGTAGCTATTACAGCTGGAAAGTTGATGTTGAAGAGAATAGATGAATTACTTGAATTGCAAATTGATTTTGCTATTGAAACTACTCTTTCATCTATGCAATTAATGAGGATTATTGAAAGGGCAAAGGAAAAGCATTACGAAATAATTTTACTTTTTTATTGGTTAGATAGTGTTGATTTGGCTGTTCGAAGAGTTGAGAACAGAGTTGCAAATGGAGGGCACAATATTCCAAAAGACACAATAGAAAGAAGATATTATCGTGGAATAAATAATCTCTTTCAACTTTACATAAAAACAGTAGATTATTGGCTATTGATTGATAATTCTGACATAAATCCAGAAATAATATCAGAGGGTACTTCTCAAGAAGTTAAAATAAACAATGAAGATAAATGGAAAGCAATAAAGGCTGAATATGACAAAGAAATATGAAACCATAAAAAACAAAGTGATACAAGGAACTATACGAGGAATTCAGAAGGCGGTCCAAGAGCAAATTAGACAAGGCAAAAAACCTGTTGTGAAATCAGATAGTGGAAAGTAAGTTGTTTGTGAGTATTGATCCGCTATTTTTGGAACGAAGTGGAAATCCCGATTTATCGAGACCAGTCTGCATATTCGTATTCGTTCAATAACCCCAATCTCCTACTCCGACCCCACGGGCTTAGCTCCCGAAAAGGAGAAAGGCAACAGGAATCGGCTGATGGCAGTGGAGTTAAATTGAAAAGCTTTTATTAAATTAATTTAAAGATATTTTCGTGTTAAGTTATAAATAAAAGGATAAAATTATGATTATAGAGAAAAATAATTTATCATATCCAATTTTGATAGAATTAGACGAAGATAATACCTTTATTGTTAGTTGCCCTATTATTAAAGGATGTCATTCTTATGGACATACCCTTGACGAAGCATTTGAGAATATTAAAGAAGCAATTGAATTGTGCATCGAAGCTGATGGGCTTAATGATTATCAAAAAAGATATGTCGGAATTAGAGAAATATCAATAGGTAATAAGAAAATGAGTACAAGTTATGCCTGATGTTCCTATTTTAAGCGGCAAGGAGTTAATAAATATTTTACAACAACAAGGCTTCGAAATTATAAGAATTAAAGGATCGCATTATAGATTAAAGCATATTGATGGCAGAGTAACTACTGTCCCTTTACACTCAAATAAGGACATTCCTAAAGGTTTATTAAGAACAATAATTAAAGAAGATTTAGGCATAACAATTGAAGAATTTATTAAGTTTAAAAATAAGTAGCGGTCTACATTATTATGTAAAAAGCTCCTGCAACTATTTGTACTGCCGAATGTTCTCATCAGAACTTGAACTTAATTTGAGTGTTGATCCGCTATTGTTGGAACGAAGTGGAAATCCCGATTTATCGAGACAAGTCTGCGTATTCGTATTCGTTCAATAACCCAATCTCCTACAAAGACCCCACTGGCTTTGCTCCCGAAAAGGAGAAAGGCGGCGGGAATCGGCTGATGGCAGTGGAGGATGAATTTGCCTAATCAGAATTTGCAAGATATGTCTATACAATTTTATAGAGGAACATCCATCTATAAATCACCCATTTGTGGTCGGACTATCAATTCTTCCAACATAAAATCTGAAATTTGAGATAAATCCACAATAGACTTGACTAATTTACCTATACTTTCTGGGTTTATCATTTTTTCTCCATAATTCTTTTGCATTTCTTCGCTCCAAATGGAGGTGTTTGTCGCTCCGAGAAATAAATTCGTAATTTTGATATTATTTGAACGATTTTCTTCTCTAATTGAATTCATCATTGTAGATACAGCCGATTTAGTTGCCGCATAAACAGCCGAATTTGTAAATGATTTTTTCGTTGCAATCGAAGAAATATTAATAATAACTCCCGATTTTTGTTCTTGCATTCTTTTCACGAAATATTGAGCAATAATAAATGAAGGAATTAAATTTATCTGTATTTGCTTCTCGAAATCCTCGAGTGAATTATCAGTAAATTTTGAAAATTTCGCTATTCCTGCATTGTTTATTAGAATTTCGATGTCACTGGGCAATAAATTAAGTTGCGAACAAACATATTCTTGAAATTGCTTAATGTTAAGTTCTCCCTGCTTGGCAAAATCCAACTCAATGATTCTTTCAGTGTTGGAATTACTTAAGGAATTAGAATGAATACTCAGAAATTTATGGATATTTTGCACCGATGCAAAACAATCATAATGCTCCTCGAGATGTTTGTAGATTTCTCTGCCAATGCCACTTGTGGCTCCAATAATCATTACTTTTTTCATAAAATGCCCTTGTATTTGGTTATTATTGAATAAAAATTTAATTTAATAAAAAAAAACTAAAAAAAACTAAAAAAAAACAAATTATATGGACGTTATTTCTTAAATTAGTAATAAAAATTATAACGAGGTTTAAATGAGTGCAAATTCTGATCAAAATAGTCAAAATTTAGTCGGAAGTGAAATTGTTCAATTAGTTTCTTTCAATATCGGAGAGGAAGAATTTGGAGTGGACATATTGCGAGTGCAAGAAATTAATAGAATGGTTGAAATCACACGCGTTCCAAATTCCCCCGAATATGTGGAAGGAGTGATTAATTTACGTGGCAAAGTAATTCCGATAATCCAGATGCGGAAGCGTTTGAATATGGAGGCTAAACCACTCGACAAGGACACACGTATAATTGTAGTGGAAATCAACAAAAAGGTAATTGGCTTCATTGTAGATAATGTAAATGAAGTGTTGCGTATTGATAAATCCGTCACCGAGGCGCCACCATCGATGGTTTCGGGTATCGATTCTGACTTTATCACATCTATTGCCAAACTTGAAGATAGATTGTTGATATTGCTCGATTTAGAAAAGATATTGTCCACCGAAGAAGTAGAAGACATAAAAAAATTAGGTTAAAATAATTAGCTGATTATTATTAAATTAAAGAGGCTGTCTCATAAGTCCAAAATATTTCAAAATTGTCATTCCCGTGCAAACTGGAATCCATTTTCCCACGAATAAATTCGTGGGTGAAATTTAAAATGAACCTTCCGAAGGTTTGAAACCTTCGGAAGGATAAAATTTAAAGAAGATTGATTTTCACCCTCTATTTGCCCATATTTGTATGATGAATCATATTTACGGGGTCGAGTACTTTATCTAATTCAGCTTTTGTCATATAGCCACGTTCGAGCACTAATTCATAGACAGAACGATTATTTTGCAATGCGTCTTTAGCTATTTCTGATGATTTCTCATAACCCAAATATGGATTAAGTGCGGTTACAAGACCGATACTATTTTCCACTAAATCGCGACAGCGTTTTTCGTTGGCAGTGATGCCATCGATTGCACGTTTCTTTAGCGTTTTCATTCCATTTTCCAACATCATCATCGATTCGTATAATGATTGGGCAATCACTGGTTCCATAACATTTAATTGCAACTGACCAGCTTCGGCAGCGATTGTAACAGTCAAATCATTGCCAATCACTTTGAATGCAATTTGATTTATTACTTCTGGAATTACAGGATTTACTTTGCCCGGCATTATTGATGATCCTGGCTGCATAGGTGGCAAATTAATTTCGGATAATCCAGCACGTGGCCCTGAACTTAACAAACGCAAATCATTGGAAATTTTTGATAACTTAACGGCAAGACGTTTGATTGCCGATGAGAACATTACAAATGAACCTGTATCTTGAGTTGCTTCCACCAGATTTGTAGCTAATCTAACTGGCAGTCCAGTAATTTCCCAAAGATATTTCATTGTTAATTCACCAAATTTTGGGTCAGCATTTATGCCAGTTCCAATTGCAGTTCCACCCATATTCAATTCCAAAAATAGTCGTGAATTCTCTTCTATTCTATGAATTTCTTCTTCTAAAGTCATTGCAAAGGCTTCAAATTCTTGACCTAAAGTCATTGGCACTGCGTCTTGGAGCTGCGTTCTTCCCATTTTGATAATATTTGCAAATTCTCGTGATTTATTACGGAATGATTCAACTAAATCGCGAAGAACTTCAGTCAATTTTTTACTTTTATAAATTAATCCAATTTTCAAAGCAGATGGATAAGCATCATTTGTGGATTGAGATAAATTCACGTGATTATTTGGATGGCAAAATTCATATTGACCGCGTTCGTGCCCCATAATCTCCAAAGCACGATTGGCAATTACTTCATTTGCATTCATATTTGTGGAAGTGCCAGCTCCACCTTGGAACATATCCACTACAAAATGAGTGTGCAATTTACCATTGATAATTTCTTCGCAAGCCTTTGAAATACCTTGAAATACATCGGGTGGAAGCAAACCTAAATCATAATTTGCTTTGGCTGAAGCAAGTTTAACTTGAGCTAATGCAATAATCAAATTTGGAAAGTGATTTATTGCAACTTTGGTTATGTCAAAATTTTCTAAAGCACGGAAAGTTTGAATACCGTATAGTGCTTCTTGTGGGATTTCCTTATATCCAAGCAAATCGTGTTCAGTGCGAGTTTTACCCGAAATATATTGTGCAGCCGCATCTACGACTTGATTTGTGGTTTGACGCATTCTACGCGACATTATCCGAGCTGTTTTGGCAATAATTTGCACATATATGCTTGGCTTTGCATCAAGGATTTCTTGCAATTTCTTTGCATTAAATATAAGCACAGCTGCATTTGTAATTGCTCTCGCACTTGTTGAATGTGGATAATCATCAAGTAAAGCACCTTCAGCAAGAAAGTCGCTACGTCCGAACATTGTTAATTGCTTTTCATCGCCATGTAAATCTTTCTTAAATAGTTGTATTGAACCTTCTACAACCACATAAAATGATGTGCGTGGATTGTTTTCTTTAAATAGACACTCCTGAGGAGCCAAATATTTTAGCTCGTAAGCCTCTTGCAAAAGGGATAATTCTTCGGTAGTTAAATCTTTAAATAATGCAACTTCCTTCAAGAAAGCTATAATTTCATTTGTTTTCATATTTACCTCACAAACTTTTTTTAATTTGTATTTTAAAATAATTCAAAATTATGGATTTAATTCTCAATTTAGACACTTCGCTATTTTATTTTTTAAATCATTTGCTTGCAAATCCAATTTTTGATTGGGTAATGCCATTTATTACAAACCAGAAAAATTGGTCTCCAGTTTATTTATTGTTAATATTATTTTTGATAATCAAGTATAAGAAGCAAGGTTTATGGATTGTTTTAGCATTAATTTTGGCTGTGGGCTTGGGCGATTTTATCAATAGTCATATTATCAAGGAAGTTGTGGATAGGTTGCGTCCGTGCAAGACTTTAGATGATGTGAGGCTACTGGTAGGATGCGGTTCGGGCAAATCATTTACTTCCAGCCACGCAGTAAATAATTTTGGAATGGCATTCGTATTGGCATATTATTTCAAGAAGAATCGGTGGATATTTTACACAATAGCGGGATTGGTAGCATTCTCGCGGGTGTATGTTGGAGTGCATTATCCATTGGACGTGCTTGCGGGCTCGCTGCTCGGCATCGGGTTCGGCTACATTGCAATAATACTCACAGACAGAATAAGCAGCCTATTCATCAAAAAGAAATGAAAGTGGGGAGAGGGGAAAAATATATTTTTTCAGTAATTTTGTAAAAAAAAATAGATGTTATTTTCTTTCATCAAGTTATCCCATTTGATTATCTTTTAAAATAATTGAATCATTTGTTTATTTGTTTGATAGGAATTTTTTTGTTTAATAAAATCAAGTTTGTAAGTTTCTTTAATCATACCGTTGCTGTTTAATCTGTCAAGTATCATATCATAATATTCTTTGTGCAACTCGCAACTAATAAAATTTCTTTTTAGATTTTTGGTCAAAATTAATTCAGAACCGCTACCACCAAACAGAATGAAAACATCATCGTTCTCTTGTGTGCATGATTTTAAAAGCATTTCAACAAGCTTTAAGGGTATTTGGCACGCATGAAAAGTCTTATCTTTCGATACATTCTTAACCAAGTCGAAATAAAACCAAGAATAAGGCATTCTACCTAAATGACCTGCTTCTATTCTTCCTTTTATTCTTTTATCAGTTGGGTTTTGGTAAGGAACTGCAACATTATCTTTGTAAAAGTTGTTCTCTTTACTTTTTGTAGCATGCAGAATACTCCGATGAGCAGTAGTAAAACGTCTTGGACTATGACCAACATTTGTATTATAAACCCAAACGTAATCTTGAACATCATAAGCATTTTGATCCAAAAACTTTACTCTAAGATAAGCATTTTGCTTTGGGTAGTTTATCATAAAAAGATTACCTGTTGGTTTCAAAACTCTCATACTTTCTTTAGTTAGATTAATGTACCAATCAATATAATCATTCCATTTCTTTGTATAATTTTGTCCTGAATAATTAATCCCAACATTATAATCTGGATCTCCATATATCATATCTAAAGAATTGTCTGGCAATAACTTTAATACTTCAAATACATCTTTGTTAAAAATTTTATTTTTAAATTCTTCAATCATAATCATCACTATTTAATTAACTGATAACATCTATTTTTTATCAATTTTATGCTTGTAATATCTTTTGGATTTTCAAATGAATAAGCCCATAATTTAAGATTTGTAACATCATCTTCAATTGTTTTAACAACATAGACGGAAACAATTCTGTTTATTTTTCCATTAATATAAGAATTTTCGTTTGCGTTTGTATAATATAAAAATGGATGATAAATCTGATAGACTGCAAAACTATCTGGTGTGCCATTTTTGCCTTCAAAAACTGCTACTGTTCCATTAAATTCAATTGTAAGGTCGATTTCAATTTGAATGCTATCTAATTCAATGTTAATATCATCACCAAACGAATATTACAATTTAGTTTTAGTTCTGTGCGGGAAATATGTTTTAGGTCTTTTGGTAATATCTGCAATATCAAACTCGAAATCATCGCCAAATAGAAAATGATGTAAAATTCTTTGATTGTTTGCAACAGATAAAATATTACTTTCGCTTGAATTGAACTCGTTCAAAATGCTCTTTCGATAATCCCATTCAACAAATTCACTAATTGTCTCAAAGTCGTGATAAACTTTGTTTATACCTTTTATGAACTGATGATTGCCGTTTCCTAAGTGCATAATTGCATAATCATTTTCTATTAGTATTTGTGGTAGCTTTTCTTTATTGTCAATTTTAGTCACATCAAATGGATTTCCAAGCTTGTATTTTTGAGAAATTTTCTTAACAAGGTTGTTATCAAAAGAATATTTTTTTCGTTTTTTGCATATTTCAAATATTTCTGTTATAACTTTGTGTTTCTTGCTCATTTATTTCTCCCAGTTAATTGAAATAATAGCTTTTTAGAATGTAGTGTTTTAATTTCTACAAAAATAAGCAAAAATAATATATTTTTACAAAAAACGATAA
>DYLM01000011.1 GCA_020722095.1 Chloroherpeton thalassium | reverse complement strand
TTTAAAAATACGTCCTTTTGCTTTAAAAATACGTCCTTTTGCTTTAAAAATACGTGTTTTTATTTTATTTTCACGTGCTTTTGTTTTTATAATTATTAATATTAATAAATAGTTATATTATTTCTTCCTTCTTGGATTACTTAACTTCTCTCTTTCAAGTATTATTTTCTTATCACGTTCATCTGCAGACTTCTGAAAGTCTTCTGGAGCATCTAATTTGGGCAAATTAATTGCTTCATGCCAATTAAACATCTCATCAATAGGATCTAATGCTTTCTGAGGGTCAAATACTCTTTTATCAACAGGCAAAGCTATATAAGGAGTATAGTCTGGAGTGTTATTAAACATATCTGACAAATCAGTTGCGGTTGCATCATATTGATTAAGATATGGTATTCCAAGAATATTAAACATTGTTTTGAAGATACTACCAAAAGATGTGTGAATATTGCTTACAAATTTCTTTTTAGCATATGGAGATATAACCATAAGGACACTTCGGTGAGCATCAATATGATCTACTCCATCTTGAGAATCATCTTCTGTAACAAAAACAGCCATATTCTTCCAATATGGGGTCGAAGATAGAAATTCAATAAGTCTTCCCAAAGCTAAATCATTATCTGCCATATAACTTTCACGAAAAGGATAACCTGCCCAAGGTCTATCTCCTGCTCCATGGTCATTTGGCAACATAATAGTAATAAGTTGAGGCATAGTTTTGCCGTTCCCTATCCATTTATCGTTAAATTCTGTGATGAATTCGTCTAATCTGAATTGATCAGGGATAGCCATATTAAAAGTAGCGTATCTTTTTGAACTGCGATTAAACAAAGGACCAGGAATAGGATAGTTTATCAAATACTTAACACCTGTATACTTATAAATAGAATCATCTATACTTGCTCCCATTTCCACTCCGAAACCAAAATTAAAGAAATATACTTTATTTCTTTCCAAATGATCCCACAAAGAACCATGTTGATTATAATCTTCGGGATAAATCGAACCAGAAGAACCCACAAAAGAGTAATTACCGAGTGCTTTTGAATCTCTTCTCATACTTCTTTTACCTCCATAAGCTGCAGATACAGAAGTTTCGACCCATTCATTAGGATAAGTATTAGCAAGCCAACGATGTCCATCTGCAGAATGATCAGCAGCAACATAAAAGTTATCAGAAATACTAAAAGTGCGAGCTAATTGCCAATGATTTACCATAATATTAGCTCCCTCCACTTTCATATCACCCCGTTTATTTTCGAAAGAACGATTTAATCCATATCTTGCTAATGAAGGATCGCCTTTAGCATTAGGAATTTGCCCAAAAACTTCATCAAAACTTCTATTTTCTTTAGAAACAAAAACGATATATTTAATTGGAGATTCCTTTTCGCCCGGAAATAGTGGAATAGGATTATCTTTATGTTTTGCAATAAGTTCAGATGTTATTTTAGTGAAGATAAAATTATACTTTTTAACTTTTTCTGTTTCATTACTTAATTCAGATGAATTTGGAATAGACATAATTGAAATAGAACCTTTCATTAATCTTCCGATATTAGAACCTTCTGGACCTAATTGGAAGTTAGCTCCTCCATTTGGGCCACTTCCGTAACCTTTTGCATTAGCTACAATCAAATATTTACCATCTGGAGTTACAGCTAACTTTGAAGGGAACCAGCCAGTAGGCATAAATCCATTAACTTTACGTGAACGCAAATTAATAGAAGCTATAGCATTAATTCCAGAACAAGCACAAAACAAAGTAGCATTATCTGGCGAAAGAGCTAAGCCAAAAGGAATAACACCACGGTAATCTTTTACTCTTTCATCAAGAATTAATTCAATATTATCAACAACTTTATCCATTCTAATATCAATAACTGAAATCAAATCGTTATTTCCATTGCTTACATAGACATAATTACCATCGCAAACAACTGAATTTGGCGAAGAACCACCCACAGCAGGAATACCTTCAACTACTTCGCCAACCAAAAAACCTGTTTTAATTTTAGCTTTAACTTCAGGTTTATTTCCTAATTCAATTTTCCAAACCGAAAATGATTCTGGTACATTTGGATCGCCCAAACCTGGTATATCAGCTGTATCATTTTTGATACCTTCCTTCATTTCTTTGGTATTATAACCAAAAGCAGGGAAATCTAATGCTGTAGCATCTAAATTATTCGGGTCTAAATGATTAAATGGCTTATATGCGAACACTCCAACATTTGCTACAAAAGCATATTTTTCATCTGGAGATAAAGTAATTCCAAAAGGATAGCGACCGGTAGGAATATTATGAAGGATCTTGCCCGATTCCACATCGATTACAATCATTCTAAAACCAATTTGGTCAATTGCATAAAGTGTCTTGCCATCAGCACTTAATTTCATATCTCCAATATATCCGTGGGTATAGTCTCTGTCGCCATCAACTAAACTACAAGAAATTTCTCCAAGTTTTTGATATGTATTCAAATCAAAAATGTATATTTTATTTTCTTGTCCACCAGAAATATATAGTTTTGAATTATCAGGAGAAATCTGAATTCCCATAAAAACAGCTCCAAGCAAATCTTCATCGTTTTGCGATCCTTCGGGGATTTGTCGTATTTCTGGATTATCAGATAAAATATTCTTGAAAATTGTAACAGAAAATGGACCTGTACCAGAATTGGCAGTAACAGCAATATTTCCGTCTTTGCTTAAAACTAAACCATAAGGGTGGGGAGCAGTACGGAACGTCTTGCCACGAGGTTTGATTATACGACCAAACGGATCAATAGATTCGCCACTTACATCTAATTTAGCATAACGATTGCCAGCAGGTGAAGTGATTAACCATTTTTCATTTTCACTTTTAGTGCATCCAAGTAAAATTAGAATTGACAAAGCGATTAGGCTAAGGTATATTTTTAACTTATGGATTTTCATTTTTATCCTGATTTAATAAATTGAAGGAACAAAATTAATAAAAAGTTTGCTTTTTCAATTTGTTATGGAAAAGGAAAGTAAGTGTTTTTTAATAGAATTCCTCCCCCTTTGTCCCCACCTGTCCCGACCTGTCGGGATCAAAGAGGGGGATTTTTTCTTTTTCCCCATCTGTGAGGGGTTAGGGGGAGGCTCTAATAAAAATTCTAAGAACTATTTTTGCCAAAATACTTTGGAACGAATATCATCACCATTTGGTTGCAATCTGCCAGCAGCTTCTGCACGGTTAGCACCGTTAAGTACTTGTTCCTCTGATGGATAAGCATAACGATTTGGCATTACAGAATAGATAGCATCTGGACCTGGTTTGATTATGTTTGGAATTCCTAATCTTTTATAATCATTGAAACCTTCGTAAGCAACCATAATATGGGAAATCCATTTTTGAACAATGATTTGTGCTAATGAACCATCATAAGCAACATTAACATTCAAGTCTTTGTTATATTCAGTTTTTGGTGCCCAAGTTTTGCTTAAATAATCTGTAGGCATTTCTAAACTTTGACCCATTACAGCAGCACGAGAATTCCAGTAATCAAATGATGATTTGATACCGTTTTCGTAATGAGTTTTCTGATCGCCACCAGTCCAACCTCTTTGGATTGCTTCGGCAATAATAAATTCAACTTCGCTATGTAACATCAAAATTGATTCTGCTGCATTTGGATATTCAAAGAAAATTTCGCCCCAGCGGGATAAATTCAATGAACCGCCTTTGTAATTATAAGCAACACCATCAGATAATCCATTTTTCATACCAACCCATTCAGGATTACCGGCAGTAACCGAAGATGAAGTTGGACGGAACCATAATTTCATACGAGTATCATCGTAAGCTTTCAATACACTTTCGATTGTTTCGCTCATTCTATTTTCGTCAAATGAACCTACTCGCGTAGTGTGTACGGGCCAAGTATTTGGTCTTGATTCAAAATAGGATAATGCTATGTTTTCTTTGCTATTGGATAAAATTGGATATTTCCCTGGATCTGCTAAAATTCTAGCAATTCCTGCTTTTGCTATATCAGGTTTTACTTCTGACATTCTCATATACAATCTTAACATCAATGAATTATTGAATTTTCTCCATAATGTTAAATCATTATCATTAAGAACATCGCCCACAACACCAGCAGTATTATTGGAATATAAAGTATTTGCTTCATCTAATTTTTTAACTAAATCCAAGTAAATATCTTCGCCTTTGTCATATTTTGGAGTATAATTTTTTTCAGTTTTTGCTTGAATGGCTTCTGAATAAGGCACATCACCCCAATTATCAACTAATTGTTGGAAAACTACAGCTTTTAGAGTTTGAGCTATTGCTTTATGTCCATTATGTCCAATTTCTTCCAAATTATTGCAATTACGAGCATAAGTGTATAAGCTATTCCAATAACCAGCGTTTGAGCCCCAGTCAAATAAATCGAAGCCTGTGAACACGATTTTTGCATCGTATTGAGCCATCAAAGAACTACCATCAGACCATCCTTCCATTGCAATTGTTTCAGGCAAGTTACGTGTTAGATATGTCAATAATAATTCAGGATTATTTTCGATTGATGTTGGAGCATTTGGGTTTTTGTTCATATCACCGAAATCATCACAACCGCTTAATAAGGATGCAAGAACTGCAACTACGATTACTAAATATTTAATTTTATTCATTTTAAACCTCTTCTAAATTAAAAACCAACATTAATATCAAATGAGAATGCACGAGTGCTTGGGATTGGGTGTGCTTCCACACCTGGCATTAATTTGTTGCCAGTAAATGATACTGTCTCTGGATCGAAGTGTGGATTTTCTGTCCATAACATTAAGTTGCGACCAACTAATGACAATTTCAATGATTTCAAGAAAATACCTTCTATCATTGATGAAGGAAATGTATATGATAATTTTACTTCGCGTAATTTTACATAAGAAGCATCATAAATACCTTCTGTTTCATTACCACGAGAATATCTTCTATTATGATAAGCAGAAGCATCAACAATATATGAATTTTCTACATAATTTCCATTTGCATCAACCATTACTCCATCACCAATTACACCATCAGTACGCTCAACTCCATCTTTTGTCCAAGAAATTCCACCCTCTTTCATTCCAGGATATGGACCTTTATGTTCCGGATCTCTGCCCCATAATGTTTCTACTAAATTACCAGCTGTAGCAGCAATCATTCTTGTTTCGGAATAAATTTTGCCACCCATTCTAAAGTCAAATAAGAAACCAAATTCTAATCCTTTAAACTTGAAATTATTTTGGATGCCCATCATCCAGTCTGGATTGTAGTTGCCTAATATCCTCAATGTGTTGTCATAAACAGGCAATCCTTTTTCAAAGATTACTTTTAAACGAGACTCATCAACTTTAACTCTGTTGCCATTTTCTTCGATTGTTGCATAACCTTTTTCATAAACAACTACTTGCTTTGAAACTGGGTCGTACATTTTAAACCCTGTTCCCCACATAGTTCCCATTCTTTCACCTACGCGTGCTACAATCGAAACACGGTTGCCCATAATTGAATATTGCTCAATTCCTTCAGTTAATTCTTCTACAACACTTCTATCGTAAGAATAGTTTACTCCCATATTCCATTCAAAACCATTCTTTAATTTTACAGGTGTAGTATTCAAAGTAACTTCCAACCCTTGTGATTTAATTAAACCAGCATTAATATACACATTGGAATAACCAGTTGTTCTTGGAATTGGAATACCAATAATCTGGTTTTCTGAACTATTATTATAATAAGTTATGTCGATGTTTGCTCTATTGTTTAAGAAAGTTGCATTTGTTCCTACCTCGAATGATGTAATGATTTCTGGTTTCAAGTCTGCATTAGCCAAAACTGATGATTCGTCTGCTGATAAACTTGAACCAAATGGTGTTCCAAAGTTCCAAACGTTTTCTAATAAATATGGGTCGGTATCATTACCAACTTGTGCTAATGAGAATCTTAATTTACCAAAGTTGAAGTATGGATTATCTTTAATTCCTAATAATTCGGAATAGATTATGCTTAAACTTGCTGATGGATAAAAATAGGAATTGTTTGCTTTTGGTAATGTTGAAGACCAATCATTGCGAGCAGTTAAGTCTAAAAACAACATATTTTTCCAAGAAATTGTTCCAAAACCATACATACTATTGATAGCCTTCTGGCGATTATCCAATGATGAAGTTAATGGAATATCAGTATTAGCAAATGTGTAAACATTTGGAATTACTAATTGATTATTAGATACACTATGATAATTATTAATTTGGTGCATTGCATTTCCGCCAAATGATAACGTATAGGTAATATCTTTGCCGATTGAATTAAAGTAATTGAAGATAAAATCTAAATTTGTTTCGTTGAAAGTAATTTTATTTTCACGATACTGACCTTTTGGAAATCTTTGTGTTGAGAACGCTCTTTTTATATATTGTCTATCATTATAGAAATCCACACCACCACGAAGAGTTAATGAGAAGTTTTCGTAGATGTCTACTCTTGCGGAAACACCACCAATTAATCTATCTTTGTCTAATCCATTTGTATTTTCATACATATTGAAATATGGATTGTCGTGATAATTATAGTTATAGTTGAATTGTTGGAAGCCTTCCAAACCTCTTTGCCAATAATCTTTCAAACTTTCTGTATTGAGATTCATTCCATACCAAGTGAATAAATACGGTACACTTTCTGTTCCATAACCATTCACAACACGGTTATTACTTTGTGTTTTAATGTATTGAGCATTTGCATCTACTTTCAAAAAGTCGGACAATTTATAAGAACCCGACATAGTAACATTATTTCTGAATAAATCTGTATTTGGAGAAATGCCTTTATTACTTAAATTGCTGTAAGATAATCTAAAATTACTCAAGTCATTTCCACCTGTGAAAGCAATTGAATTTTGGAACGTTTGTCCGGTTTCGTAAAACACAACTGCTGGATTTCCGTGGTAAAGATAAGGAGTTGGAGTTATTGTTCCGCGTCTATTCAAATCCACACCACCAGCTCCAAGAATTCTACTTAAACCGTGGACATCGCCCGCTCGTAATTTCACCGTTCTGCCATCTGGATAAGTATAAGTTCCCGAAGCAGGTGAATCAAATTGAGAAATTAACCGACCATCTAATTTGGGCCCCCAAGATTCATCTACCCCATCATTAACACCATTTCCATAGCCATCTTCAAATGAGAATGCGTAGTTTTTACCTTCACCATATTTATCTTGATATTTTGGATATGTTAATAATGTTTCAAATTCAACACTTGAAGAATAAGTAACGCCTAACCCTTTTTGACCTTTACCTTTTTTAGTAGTTATGATAATTGCACCATTTGCTGCACGTGAACCATACAATGCTGTTGCTGCAGGTCCTTTTAGAACAGACATATATTCAATGTCATCAGGATTGATATCAGCTGCACCGTTACCAAAATCTATTTTCATATTATCGCCAGTCGATAAAGCACTATTTCTTAAATCGGTTTGATTATTGATTGGCACTCCATCAACAACAAATAAAGGTTGATTATTGGAGCTAAATGAAGTTTCGCCACGAATAATAACTCTCGAAGTACTACCAGCACCCGATGAACCGTTGGTAACATTCACACCAGCAATTTTGCCCGACAATGAATTAACCATATTAGATACGTTTGATTGAGCTGCTTCCGAACCCTCGATTTCTTGAATTGCATAACCCAAGGAACGTCTTTCTTTTTCGATACCGAAAGCAGTAACTACCACTTCGTCTGTTCTAATAGCAATTGGTTCTAATTGAACATCTAATTCGTTTTTGTCAGGGATAGCAATACTCATTTGCTTATAACCCATATAAGTAAATGTTAATCTACGAGCACCACGTGGAATTAATAATTTGTAAGTTCCATCGGGGCGAGTGTATGTACCAATTGTTGTACCTTCCACTCTGACTGTTACGCTTGGCAAGCCAGCGTTTGAAATTTTGTCAGTAACCTTTCCAGTAATAATTCTGTCATCTGCACCGAATGCAATGGAGATAGACACGAAAATCGCCAGAATAATTGTTAAATAAAACTTCATATAAAACCTTTTATTAAGTTATGAAATAATTGAATTGGTTTCAAAATTATAAGAAAACATATTTACCGATATTTGCTAATGGCAAAATTAGTTTTGATTTCTTAAGAAGAGCAGAATTTATAGTTAATTAAAATTAAGATAAATTGCAAGCAGAAGATTAGTGTATCTTGTTGATATTAAATAATTTTGCAGATAAATGAATTTAATTCATTGAATTTGGAGAGAATATATTAATTCAGAATTAACTATCCTTTTACTTGTTTATGAGAGGCAAAAACTATTATTCTAAAAATAAAATTAATATATATTCATAATATTTCTGTTTTAAATTTATATACGCCTAAAAAATTAATTATAATTAATCGTTTTCTTGCTATATTAATAATTAAGTTATTATATATCAATATGATACAATTATTATTTTAATCAATTTATTTAATAATATTAATTTTTACTATTTTGTTATTAAATTTATTTTTGTTAATTTACAATTAGAAAAAAAATAAAATCAAAAACTTTTGAGGTTTATATGAAAAAATCAATCAATCCTTTCAGAATTAGCTTATTAGCCCTATGACGGTAGTCATGGTATCCACAATCCCGGTTACTACAAAGCATTAGCAAAGAACACTTTGGAAGTTTTGAAAAAATAAGATAAGACTAAATTATTAATTTAATTTAATATTTTGGCTGTATTAACACGTTATATAGTTAAAATTACCCTTTATTTTTATATATATTTATTAAATTTTATTCATAAATATACAGATTTTCTAAAAATTTTGTAATTTAAATTTAATAAAAAATCAAAATAAAAAAAAGGTGGAAGATGAAGTTTTTTTCCAAATTAGCGTTACTCATTATTATCTCTGCATCAATAGCTTATGCTCGTCCAGAATATTCTATATTGCAGTCCTATGGTACTAAGTGTCAAAGTTGCCACATTAATACACAAGGTGGCGGTGCAAGAACATTAGGTGGATGGATGTCTCGTAATCAAACATCACTTGTGGAACCTTCCAAAATTGGTTTGGGGTCTATATTTGACGCATTGCAAAACACAAATCAATTATTTGATGGAATTGTTACTTTTGGATTAGATTTCCGTTGGCAAAATGCTAAATGGGGCGGTCCTCAGAAAACCAGAGAAATTTCGGACAAAACTAAGTATTATAAAGTTAACGATTCAATTGTTGTAGAGAACTATCGTGATACTGTGATAACAAGTCAACCCGAACGTGATGCTATGATTATGCAAGTTGATCCTTATGTTAGTATCAAACCTTGGGATTTTATTGAACTTGAAGGTTTTTATAATTTTGCTTATGAAATTGAAACAGAAAAACGCTATCCTGGACAAAAACCTTACGCTTTCAGTATGTATTTACGCCCTGGCGAAAAACTACCATACTTGAGAGTTGGTTATTTCCAACCTATGATTGGAACAAAATGGGACGACCATACATTGCTAATTCGACAAGTAGTTGGTGCTACTCGTGCTTCGCTGGTATTGCCACACGACTATACTGAATGGGGAGCTCAAATCGAATACGAAGCAATTCCTTGGTTGGGTGCTACAATAGGTGTATTTGATAGCGAAAATCTTTCGGTTCTTAAAATGGTAGATGGCAACTATTTATCAACATTTGCAAGATTAGGTTTCTATCCACCCGAAATTATTAGTGGATGGACAACATTCTTTGGTGGCTATTTGATGATGAATGGAGATTTAAAAACAGACAATGGTATTTACTATGGAAATGATTATTACTCAGTTTATAATTTATTCTTCAATGTTGGTATGATTGACAGATTCTCATTAATGTTAGAATATATGGGAAGCAAAAAACAAGAAACTCGTGAAACTAACAACTTTTTAGCAGAATTAACGTATCAACCATTTAATGATATAAAGATCGGTATTCCTGGCGAATCGATGTATTTTTATGCAAGATACGAAAGAGGAAACAGCAACTTTGTAAAAGAAGAATCGGATTATTCAGCAACTCAATATGTTTTTGGAGCAAAAATATTCCCATTACCATACATCGGCATTTTACCAGAATACAGAATATACGACAGAGATCACGTTGACGGCAAATTTGCTGCTTGGGCATTACAAGTTCATTTATTTTATTAATTTTTATATTGAAGAAAGAGAGGTATAAAATGATTAAAGAAAATTCAAATAGAAGAGATTTTTTATTAAATACTACTAAAGTAATTGGTGCTGGATTGGCAATTGCAGCTGTTCCACAATTATTTACTGCTTGCGAAAGCGAAGAATTAGTAACTGATATGAATACTAATGTAACTACTTTTTATGTGTTAGACTTAACTCCGCACCCCGAATTACTCGTGCCAGGTTCAATTAAAAAAGTTAAAATTGATGGCAAAAATGCCGATAATCCAATTGTAATTACGCACCATAAAGATGGTTCATTCTCTGTGGTGAATTCTATTTGCCCGCATATGAATTGTGCAGTGAATTTACCAACCGACACAGATAGCACTTTAGCTTGCCAATGCCATCCAAATCATTATTCTACAGTTGATGGGAAATATGTTGGCGGACCTTTCCAAGGCTATAATTTAAAGCAATACGCCGTTGGAAAGTTTGACGAGGCTAAAAAAACTTTGGAAATTAAAATATAATTTTTTTTAATTTTGTATAACATTAATTAAAACAAAAGGAGGAAATGATGAAACTCGCAAAAACATTCATCGCAATCGCAGTAATTTCTTTTTTCTTTGCTTCATTCATCACTGCTGAAGAACCAACGGGCAAGGACATTTTTCTAAACTCAAAATGCAACACTTGCCACGCTATTGCTTCGCAATCTATTACTTCAAAGCAAGCTGCAAAATACCCAGATTTATCAACAGTAGGAGATAAAGGGATTGCACAAGCAACTTTGGTTAAATACTTGAAGAAAGAAGTAAAACTTAACGACAAATCACATCCCGTTAAATTCAAAGGCGAAGATGCACAATTAAATGTCTTGGCTAAGTGGTTATTAACTCTGAAAAAATAATTTGACTTTTTTGAGGTTAATAATTCAAACTTTACATTAAGTTTAATATAATGTAAATTGCAAATTAAATGGGCTGTTCGATTTAATTCTAACAGCCCTTTTTTTGTAAAATCCAAAAGAGAGTTTTATATGAAAAATAAATTTTTACTCCCTGTTTTAATAATGATTATAATGCTGCCAATTTCTACTTCTTCGCAGCAAAATCAAGTTTGTTTGGATTGCCATGCCGAAGCGGGTATGACAATGGACAAAAATGGCAAAGAAATTTCAATAACAGTTAAAAAGTCTGTATTGAACGCATCTGCTCATTCCAAATTGAAGTGCGTGGATTGCCACGAGGGTTTCAATCCTGACGATATTCCGCACAAGGAAATGATACAACCTGTGAATTGCAAAAAATGCCATTCAGCTCCACTCGACAAGCATTTATTCCATCCACAAATTGTGCAAGCAAATGGATACTCGGGCAGTCCAGATGTGAATTGTAAAGGTTGCCACGGCACCCACGAAGTTATGACTAAATCGAGTCCTACTTCGCCTACTAATTTTGCAAATTCAACAAATTATTGCGGAAAGTGTCACGAAAAAGAAAAGAACCAACACATTAAATCTGACCACTTTGTTGAAATTCAGCAGCATAATCCCAATGCTCCTACTTGTATTTACTGCCATTCTCAAAAAGTAACATCAAATCATAAATTATCCAAAATTGATTTAAAGAGAAATCAAGAACAATTATGTTTAACCTGTCATTTAAATAATAAAACTCATCCAACTAAATTCTCAAAAACTCTAATTGATTACGATAATTCAGTTCATGGAATGGCTATTAAATCAGGTAATGAAAAAGCAGCTATTTGCACAGATTGCCACGGGGTGCACGATTTAAAGAAAAGCAAATCACCAAATTCAAAAATTAGTAAAACAAATGTGTCGTATATTTGTGGTCGATGCCATAAAGATATTGCAATGGAATACAAAAATAGTGTGCACGGAATTGCATTAGATGCTGGAGAAGACGAAGCTCCTACTTGCACTTATTGCCACGGCGAGCATAACATTAATCCCGTTGTTGATGTTCCCGTTAAAATGTTTACTAACAATATGATACACCCCGAAGCCGCTGTAAAAACACAAATGATCCATTGTGTTAAGTGCCATGCAGACGAGGAAATGATGAAGAAATTTGGATTGCAAACCTTTATTAAAGCACACGAATTTCTACCTGCTCTTGGCAAACATAACGAAACCGTCCGATGCATTGATTGTCACTCATCTTATGAGCCAAACACTTACGGACACGACTTATTGCCACCCGAAAAGGTTATTAAAAAGTGCGAACAATGCCATAGCAAAAACTCTGCTTTGATGGCAAAACTCTACAAGCACGAGAAACATCAATCCCGCGAGAAGTATGGTTTTATCAATGGAACTATCCTGAGCGATGCTTATGTAGTGGGAACTACTCGCAATGTATTATTGGATTCTATACTTATTGGTTTATTTGGTTTGGTAATTGTTGGTATTATTGTGCATTTCTTTATGAGATGGTATTTTAACAAAGGAAAATAAATGAAAAAAATCTATCTATATCCACTTTGGCTAAGAATTTGGCATCTATTAAATGCGACTCTTTTCTTGATATTAATTGCAACTGGTATGAGTATGCACTTTTCGGCTGAAACTAAATTTGTAATTTCATTTCATACATCGGTTGTTATTCATAATATTGCGGGAATTTTACTTTCATTTAACTATTTCTTTTACATCACCTTGAATTTTCTTACTGGTAATTATAAACATTATTTAGTGAATTTCAAAGGAATGACCGAAAGAGTTTTTAAGCAAGCAAAGTATTATTTATATGATATTTATCACGGCAAACCTCACCCTTTTGAACCAAATGAAGAAAGTAAGTTCAATCCACTACAGCAACTTGGATATGTTTCAATAATATTTATACTTTTCCCGTTGATTTTATTTTCGGGATGGGCATTGCTCTTTCCTGAATTTGCTCCAGAAGAAATTTTGGGAATGGGTGGAGTTTGGCCTATGGCTTTACTTCATACTTTGGTGGCATTTTTCCTAACAATTTTCCTGTTTGTGCACTTATATTTGGGCACAACCGGGCACACATTTGGAGATTTGTTTAAAACAATTGTAACTGGCTGGCATATTCATCACGATCATCACGAAACCGAAAAAGTTAATCCACCTTTGCCGCCATCATTCTATAATCCAATTACATTTATTGGAATGCTTGTGGTTGGTATTGCTGGTTTATTAACATTGATTGTGATGATTGCTGAATTTGTATTTGGCGTTGATATTATCTTCACTAACGAGTTAGCATTGGTGATTTTCCCTGTTATGCTATTGGCTGGAATCAGTATGGTAATTTTTGGAGCAATGTTTTTCAATAAAAAAGTTATAGAAGAGAAAGATAAATAATATACGTTAAATTAGTTGCTTTAATTGTAGAGGCTGTCTAATTAATCAGTTTTGCTGTCATTCCCACGAAAGTGGGAATCTAATGAAAATGTGAAAATGGTGTATAGATGTCGGGTGTTGTGCGTTAGGTGTCGGGTGTTAGGCGCTGTGTGTATAAAATCAACAACCTTATTTTCATTATTAACCTTAGTAGAGAAAAATAATCAAACGAAACATTAAAACCTTATTTCCTAATTTTTTTAAATTAAATATGAAAATAAGGTTTGAGGTCTAAAATGGAAATTATTTCTACTAAGGTTATTAGAAAAAAATAAGGTTTTTAATTTTATGTAATTCACTCCTAATTCCTAACACCCACGAATAAATTCGTGGGCTATGATTATTTTTTATCAGAGCCTCCCCCTTGCCCCACCTGTCCCGACCTGTCGGGATCAATGAGTGGGATTTATTCAAATTTTCAAATTTTCAAATTTTCAAATTGAATTAGATTGCTTCGTTCCGATAAATCGGAACTCGCAAAGACGTGCTCAACACAACATCACCCACGAATAAATTCGTGGGCTATAAATTAATCATTTTCGTATTGATATTGGAATTCAACTTCGCTTAATAATGAAATTTACATCAGTAAGTATACCTAAATAATGACGTTTATTAAAATTTCAGTCTTTGATGTATTATTTGCTATACATTCAATTTTCTGACTTCTATAATGACATCATTCCAATCAAAGCATTCTGCATTTGCACGAGTGTGCGGATTATTTGGCTTGATTAATGTATTTGGATCGCCACTAAAACGAATTGCTTTCATTCCCAGATTAACTGCTCCTTCTATATCGGTTTTCTCAATATCGCCAATATGCAATGCCTCGTCAGGTTCAACATTTAACTCGCCCAAAATTCGATAATAAGCCTTGGGATGGGGCTTGGAGACTCCCGTTTCGTCACTAAAACTGAATGCTGAAAAGTAATCGAAAACGCCGGCTTGTTTCATCACTTCTTGCAGAATATATCCAGGCGAGAAACCCGTATCAGAAATTATCCCTAACTTAAATTCCTTGCTCAATTCTTTTACAGCATAAGCCGCATTTTTCATCAATTTTGGTGGCAATTTTAGCACAGCACTTGCGAAAGCATCCACAACTTGGTTAATTGCATATTCGTTATCGGGTAACTTGAGATAATCCCAGAAAAATTCAACTGATTCGCGGGGCAATGGAGTACGCATTTCGTTTAACCATTTATCATTGAAATGTGCCCACGATGCCGAAATTGCATCTTTGATTTGCTTCGCAGTTATCGTTAAATCAGCCTCGGCAATTGCACGATAAATTGCTTCGTTGCGAATTTTGTTCCGCTCTTGTCCATTGCTTGAATCGAACAAAGTATTCCAAAAATCTATAGTAATTACTTTTATTGGCATAACTTAATTTATTATTTATTTGTCTATTTATTTCACTAATTTTAATTTTTCTATTCCACTTAAAAGCGTGGAGTCTTGTTTTGCAAAGCATAATCTCAACATTGTTTTACCTTCTTCGGACTTGCTATAAAATACTGATGGTGGTATTGTAGCTACTCCGTATTCTTTGATTAACCGAATTGCAGCAGATTGGTCGTCAGCAAATGTATTTGGAAATTCTGCCATAATAAAATAACTTCCTTTGGGTTTGAAGTAATTGAAATTTGTCTTTGCCAAACCATCAATCATCAAATCTAATTTATTTTGGTATAATTTGCGGAAATTGGGCAAGTATTCCTCTAAACGATTAAAAGCATTAGCCATTGCGTGCTGTCCGGGAGTATTTACTGCAAAAGTTGTCCATTGGTGTATGCCGTGAATTGCCTCAATCCATTCGGGTTTTGCCAAAGCATAGCCAATTTTCCAACCTGTAAAGCCAAATGTCTTGCCACTGCTGGAAATAGTTACGGTTTTCTCTCGCATCCCCGGAAGCGAGGCAAACGGAATATGAGACGCACCATCATAAGTGAGAAATTCATAAACTTCGTCTGTAATTACCATCAAATCATATTTTACAACTAATGAGGCTATAAAGTTCAATTCCTCGCGGCTATACACTTTTCCAGTTGGATTATGTGGATTATTTAGCACAATTATCTTGGTATTTGGAGTGATAGCTGATTCCAATTCGGCATAATCAAATGCAAAATCAGGTTTATGCAAAGTAACATATTTGGGTATTCCACCTGCTAATTGAATATTAGAGTGATAAGAATCGTAATAAGGTTCGAATAAAATTACTTCATCACCTTTGTTGATAAAAGCAGAAAAAGTGTCGTAAAGGGCTTCGGTTGCACCAGCGGTAACGATTACTTCTGATAAATCATAATCAATATCATAGTATTTTTTCTGATAATTTGCTATTGCTTTTTTTAGAGTTAGAATACCATAAGATGGAGCGTACTGATTTTTTCCTTCCTTCATTGCTTGCAGAGCAAAATCAAATATCCACTCTGGTCCGTTAAAATCTGGAAATCCTTGCCCTAAATTCACTGCATTATGTTCGAGAGCCAATTTGGAAATTGTTGAGAAAATCGAAATTGGCATATTTTGTAATTTGTCTGAAATAAATTCTTTCATAATTTTATTATTTTAATTAATTTTCATTTTTATAATTTCAAAATTAACAAGAAATAAGGAGAATTTAGCAATAATTAAATTTTTTAAACTTCAATAATTAGATTAATTATTAATTTTAAACAATGAATTTATATACATTTACAACAGGTCCGCTCGATAATAATTCCTACTTGGTTGAATATTTTGGAAAATGCGTCTTGTTTGACGCTCCAATCGAATCCTTCACTCCAATTAGTCAGTTCATTGAAAGCAGTAATTGGCATTTGTTTGCAATTATTCTTACTCATTCACATTTTGACCATATAGTTGATTTGCAGAAATTTAAAGCCGAATATAATCCCGAAATATATGTGCATAAAAATGATGAGTTTAGACTGATAAATCCAGATTTAGAATTGCCACCTTGGGCAAAAATTGAGATTGAACCTTGCCGAGAATATACTTTTGTTGAAGATGAACAGATTTTAGATGTAGAAAATATGCACTTTAAGATTCTGCACACTCCCGGACATACTGCTGGTGGTATTTGCATTGAATTGCTTGGCGAAAATAAGATAATCACCGGCGACACACTATTTAATTTAAGTGTAGGTCGGACTGATTTTGAAGGTGGAAATGGCAAAGAGTTGATGGAATCTATTACAAATAAGTTAATGATTTATCCCGATGATTACGAAATTTTCCCTGGACACATGGGAAGTTCCACAATTGGCACCGAGAAAAAATTCAATCCATTTCTGAAAAACTTGAAAATGTAGAAAGCAAAAGAGAAAAAATCTAAAATAAAAACTAATCATTAGTGTCTAATGATTTATATGAATAAATATGAATAATTATGAAATAATATTGTATTGGGATAAAATTGACAAGTGTTTTATTGCCGAAATTCCAGAATTGAAGGGCTGTATGGCTGATGGCGAAAGTTACGAAGATGCTCTTGCAAACGCAAAGATAATTATTAGCGAATGGATTGAAACAGCAAAAGAATTAGGCAGACCGATTCCCGAGCCAAAAGGCAGATTAATGTTTGCATAATAGGTGATATTTTTTGAAACAGAAATGAATTTAAATAAAAGCATATACATAGTAATAATACTCGTTTTGATTGGCTTACTTTATAGTTGCAATAATCCGTTTGCACCAAAATTGAGCAATAGTTCAAGCGACCAAAGTCTAATATCCAGCCAAGAATCAATCGAAGGCTTGTTCAATAATTTCAAATATGCTTACACCTTCAAAGATACATTGGTTTATGGCAATTTATTAGATAATGACTTCGTTTTTATCTTCCGAAATTACGATAAAGGAGTTGACGAATCTTGGGGCAGAGAACAAGAATTGCTCACAACCAATGGGCTTTTCCAAGCCGCACAAAGTTTGGATTTGGTATGGAATGAGATTTTTGTGGATATTGGCGACACAAATTTACGGGATATTTCGCGCAGTTTCAATTTAACTATTGTTTTTAACCCAGCAGATATTTTGCGAATAAATGGCATTGCAAATTTCCGCATTCGCAAAAGTTCAGTAGATGGCAAATGGCGAATTATCTCTTGGCGAGATGAATCAAATTATTAATCAATTGTATTTCTCCATTAAATACTTATATTTTGCATCTTCAATATCAACATTCTTAAGAAAACCCTCCCATTTATTTACAAAATCTATGGCACTTGTTCTAAATTTTCTTTGTTCTTCTTTGGTGATAATAATAATATCAACTTCCTTCTCGTATAAATTAGGGTTTATTGGAAGGTAAATTTCACCTTTGTGATTAATTTTTGTTTGAAACTTGTAGGCTTCCATTTCTTTATCTTTATTATTTCTTTATTAATTACGATTATTTACTTATAATATTTGATTATTAGTATCGCTTTCTTACAGCAATTCTTTTCTTAATCTGGCAACTGGAATTTTCATCTGCTCGCGGTATTTTGCAACTGTTCGGCGGGCGACATTATAGCCTTCATCCTTCAAGTTTTTTGCTATTTGGTCGTCACTAATTGGTTTATTCTTGTCTTCTTTATCAATCATTTCCTTAATTTTCTGCTTAATTACAGTTGTTGAAACTTCTTCGCCATCGTCAGTTGGCAAAGATTCGCTAAAAAATGATTTCAATTCAAATGTGCCATAAGGCGACTGCACAAATTTATTATTTACAATTCGGCAAACAGTAGAAATATCCATTCCCGTAACGTCCGAAATATCTTTGTAAATCATTGGTTTAACATTTTCGGGTCCGTAAAGAAAGAAATCTTTTTGAATGCCAGCAATTGCCACCATAATTTTGAGCATTGTAATTTTTCTTTGCTGAATTGCTTGTATTAAAAATTTTGCATCTTCGTATTTTGTCCTTATCCATTGCTTTGTTTCTTTGTTATATTTCTTTTCTTTTGACTCTTTCTTCAAACTTTCGTATAAATCATTTATTCTAATTGGAGGAATAGTGGAATCGTTCAAAATAACTTGCGGTTCACGATTTTTCTCGTCCAATTCTACTACAAAGTCAGGAATTACGGTATTAATTTCCGAAAAACTAATCCCTTCCCCAGGCTTTGGGTTTAACTTTTTGATAACTTCAATTGCATCTTTTAAGTCATCATCATTGATATTCAAAACCTTCTGTACATCTTTGAAATGCTTACGGGAAAATTCTTCGAAAGCATTTTGGAGCAATCGCAATGCATTGGACTGGGCATAAGTTGGATTTGGCACAATCTTTAATTGTGAAATCAAGCACTCTTGAATATTACGAGAAGCAATCCCAGGAGGGTCAAGGCTCTGAACGATTTTCAATACTTTCTCGGCTTGTTCCAAATTAACAGGTTTAAGCATAGAATTAATTTTATCAAATGAATATTTCAAAAAATCAGCACTCAACTCATTTATTAATTCGGGTTTATCAATCAATATTGAACCAAGCAAAGATTTACTTGTGTCATCTATTAGGTATTTATAAGCAGGATTTTTCTTGATTAATTTTTCTTTTAGTGTGGAATTTTGAATAAATAAATTCTTTTGTGTCTCAAAATTCATTTCGGCAATATGCGAATTTGTTTCTTTTACAATATCGTTCAATTCACGACGTAAATAGCCATCTTCGTCCACATTCCACAAAATATGCTTGCCCAGAAGCAATTCTTCTTCCGATAAATAGAACAATGATAATTGCTTTTCTAATTCTTCCAAAAAATTGACAGGACTCTTTATCTGAAAACTTGGTGAGTCGTCATCGTCATCATAATTTGATTTGGGGGAAGTGGATAATTCTGCGTCATCTTGCAACATCAATGTATAAAGATGGTAAGGATCTTCATCCTCGCCTGGGACATAATTAGAAAGTGGTGATTCTGTAACATTTTTAATATCTTCGAAATAAATGTCGGAGTCGTCAAAATCATCACTATATTCGTTAGAATTAGCAGATTCAATTAAATCGTATTCATTGGAAATGTTAGGAGTGTCGGATTCGGGAGTAGCATTATATTGCTCAATTTCATTTGAATCATCATAATTATCTTCTTCTAAATCTAATAGTGGATTTTCATCAACTTCACGTTTTATTTCTTGCTCGAATTGAATTAAAGGCATTTGCAATAATTTCAAATACTGAATCTGTTGAGGAGTTAGCGTTTGTTGCAATGATGTTTTTAATCCAACTGAGATATTTACTGCCATAATCTTCTTTTTGCTGTTTTTTTATTCTTATATTTTCTAAAAATAATATTTTCTAAAAAATCTTTTTCTCCGATTTAGCAAAATTGCTTAAAGAAACATAAAATTCTTTAGAAAATTTCCTTTCAATCGAGTCTTTGCAGAAATCCACTAAATTCACATTTTTTTCTTCTCCATTTTCAAGTGCGTATTCGCACATCGAAAATTCCTCGTAATAAATGTGTTCGCCACGTACTCTTATTGGAAATAAGTGGCAAGAATCTGGTTTCTGAAAAGTGATTTCCCCCGCAAAATATGCCTTTTCAATGGCACATTTTGCAATATCGCTACCTTCATCGTAATAGACGAATACGCAATCTCTTTTATTTATGCAAGTTACTGCAAGTTCCCCCTCGGTGTCGTGCTCCCAAAATCCATATTTATCCAAATATTCAATTGATTTTGGTTTCATATATTTCTTGATAATTGGTAGATATTCTTCAATAATTGGAATTTCTTCTGATAATAGTGGAGCCCCATTTTCACCGTAGACTGTACAACATCCTCCTTTGCATTTTGTTAGGTCGCAAAGAAACTTTTTTTGCAAGATTGTGCTGTCTATTTTGTAAGTTTCAAACATTCTATAAAATTCGTGCCAAAAATTTTACTAATTTACTAAAAATTTGTTAATTTCAATAAATAATTGTAATAATTATTTAAAAATACAAACAAAATACTCGGAAATTGAATGAAAATTACAAGAAAATGAACAAAATTTCAAAAACATTTGTAATTTAATATATTGAAAAAATAAATTTTGGAAAAAGTATGTTTAAATTAAAATTTTTAACTCGTGTTTTACTGGTTTTGTCTGTTTTAACAAGTATTTTTTTAACTTCTTGTGATAAGAATATCATTAGCGGTGCTGCACTTTACGAAAAAGGTGGCGAGTATGCCGAATATGATAAAGTTGCCGAAAAAATCAAGGAATCCGATATAATTCTATTTGGCGAATTGCATAATAATGCTTTTGCACATTGGGCAGAATTAGAATTGACCAAATTGATGTATAAGGAATTTGGCAATAAGTTAATGGTTGGAATGGAAATGTTCGAAGCAGATGACCAAATGTTGATAGATGAATACTTTAGAGATTTATATCCTGCAAAAAATTTTGAAGATGAGGCAAAAATTTGGAAAAATTATTCCACAGATTATAAGCCAATTTTGGAATTTTGCAAAAACAATAAAATTGAGTTTGTAGCAACAAATATTCCACGTAGATATGCGGCTTTTGTTTCGCGGAATGGATTGGAAAAATTAAGCACACTTTCGCCTGAAGCCTTAAAGTACATTGCACCTTTGCCAGTGGAATTTGATTCTACTTTGGAAGGTTACAAAGAGATGAAGGGAATGCCCGTGCATAATAAAGAGATAAAATATCTTGCTGAAGCACAAGCAATTAAAGATGCAACTATGGCTCATTTTATTGCAAAGAGAATAAAATCTGGAATGAAATTCTTGCATTTTCACGGTTCATACCATTCCAATGATTATCAAGGAATATTTTGGTATTTGAAAAAGCAAAATCCGAATTTCAAAATCACAACTATTGCAACAATCGAAGGACCAAAAATTGACTCGCTTGGCACAGAAAATGCAAATATTGCTGATTTTATTCTTTTAATTAAAGATGATTTTACAAAAACATATTGAGGGAATTGGATAATTTAATTAGAACCTCCCCCTGCCCCCTCGGTGAGGGGGAATAAAAAAAATCCCCCTCTTTGATCCCGACAGGTCGGGACGGGTGGGGACAAAGGGGGTGTGTTAAAAATGAGGATTTATGAAAATTTGCTATAATCCCAATTTGAAGGAGAAAGCCAGATTTTTAAGGAATCATCAAACTTTTGCTGAAAAAGCAGTTTGGAGAGAAGTAAAAAATGCTCAATTTGAAGGTATTGACTTTCATCGTCAAAAACCAATTGGAAATTATATAGCAGATTTTTATTCTCACAAAGTTAAGTTAGTTATAGAAGTGGATGGAATATCACATTTGGATAATGAGGTTCAAATTAATGATAAAAATAAAGAAGAATATTTTAAAAGTATTGGTTTAAATGTCTTAAGATTTACAGATGAAGAAGTCATAGAAAATTGGGAATATGTAGAAAGAAAATTGAAAGAATATATTAAAAAGTATAAAGAAAATTAATACACACCCCCTGACCCCCTCTTAATAGAGGGGGAATAGGAAGAGGATGTTCAATCAAAACCTCCCCCTGCCCCCTCACAGAGGGGGAATAATATTCTCGGGGTGAGGACCAGATGAGGAAAAAATTATAGGTTAAAGATGAAATATACAAGAAATAAAATATATAATTCAATTAGCAGAAGTTTAATATTCAAACTTTTTACTGCTATTTCTTTATTTTTATCTTTCACAATTACCAGCAAAGCAGGAACGGAACAATTTTCTTCTTATGAAGGTACGCATTTTTGGGTTTCCTTTATGGAAAATGAATTTTACGAAACTGACTATCGTGGTGTAGAATTACGCATATTTATATCGGCACGAAAATGGACAAAAGTTCAAATTACTCACCCAAATGGCTATAAAGAAAATTACAATATTCCCGGTGATTCGGTTCTAACTACAACAATAAGCAATCGTTATTATAACGATGAGTCCGAAGTTGTTACCAAAAATGCAATTGAAATTATTTCAGACAATCCAATTGTTGTATATGCTTTTAATAGCCAGCCCAGAACATCGGATAGTTACGTTTGTATTCCTACTGCAAATTGGGGCAACGAATACGCAATATTATCAATGCCAAATGACTTATACGACCCCATAGATCCCCCACCAACTTCAACAGACTCTTTGATTCAGTTTTATCCACGTCCCTCTGAATTTTTGATTATGGCATCGGAAAATAATACAATAATAACATTTTCACCAAAATCAAAAACTGCCGCTGGAAAATTATCTGACCGATATTATCAAGTTCATTTAAACCGAGGCGAAACTTATTTGGTTCAATCTGCTGATTTTCCTCGTGGCTTTGGCGACCTTTCGGGAACATTAATCAAGTCTGATAAACCAATTGGAGTTCTCTCCGGACATATGCGGACTGCAATTATGCAAGATGTACCCAAAGGTAAAGATTCCAAAGATCATATAGTGGAAATGTTGCAACCAATTAAATCTTGGGGCAAACTTTACTTTTCCATTCCTTTTGGTGTTAGTCCAAATGGTGATTATTTTAAATTGATAAATATTAATCCAAATACAAAAGTAAAATATTATACCAGTCCATATCCTGTGGATATAAACTTTACTGATAGTTTGGAAGTTCACGAAATTGTAGGGCTAAATTCTCCTGCAATATGGCAGAGCGACCAACCATTCCAAATTGCTCAATTTATGATGAGAACAGGATTGGACAATGAGGGCAAGAACTTCGATCCTTCAATGGTAATGCTCCCGCCACAAGAGCAATTTGTGCAAAGAGTGCTGATTTCCACTCCTGGCGGAGTATTCTTCAATCCCGATCAATACACTAATCATTACGTTACTCTAATAGCACAATCGCAAGCTCTGGATTATCTGTATTTAGATGGAGATAAAATTGATACTATTTCGGCAATAAAAACTCAAAGAATTGTAAATACAGATTTATTCTGGGCAATTCTGCCTCTTGATATAGGAACACACGAAATTATAGCAACCGAAGGCAAATTTAGTGGCATATTATTTGGAGTAGGCGAATACGATTCTTATGCAATGGTGCTGGGAGCGGGTTTGCTTGACCCCGAAAATGATGATATTATGGCACCAGTTGCACTTGTAGATACAAGTTGCTTTTACTTGGAAGGGCAAATTATTGATTTCCCACAAGCGAATTCATCGGGTTTGAACTTTGCAACAGTGGACGAAAATTTAACAACCAATTTTGATTACAAATTATTCCCATTGCAACTCGGCGATAGCATAATTCACTTCAATGCAAGTGTGATTGATATTTATTCACCTGCTCGTTTGGTAATTTATTCGTGGGATAAAAAAGGCAATAAAAATACATATCAATTTATTCATAATCCCATAAAAATTGACTGGACAAGCAATATTGATTACGGCACAATTAGTTGGGCAGATTCCTTGTGTTCCAATTTCTACATTCGCAATAATGCAGACGAACCAATCGTGTTAAATTCCATTGATTTTCCTTTTGATTCAAGACTTGGGTATTATTACGATTTTTCATTGCCCGATACACTCGAGCCAAACGAAACACTGCTTGGCAAAGTTTGCTTTGACCCAAATATGACGTTAGATGCATTGCGTTCGGAAATTCAACTTAATTTCGAGTGCGGGATCACTCGCCGAATCACACTTTTAGCAGAAGTTGTTCAACCCGGTTTAGAATTGACTGGTTGGGACTTTGGCGATGTTTTCATTGGAGATTCCGCCGAACATTTTATTCAGATAAAGAATATAGGAAATGTACAAATTCGGTTAGATGGACTTTCGTATTATATGAATGAAGCAGGATTTGAATTTACAACAGATAGGCTATTTCCTTTTTGGCTTTATCAAGATTCTATCTTGCAGATACCAGTCAAATTCAAGCCAACATCGCGAGCAAATTATATTGAAAATGTAAAATTCAATAATCACTTGAAACTTGAAAATAAAGTAGCGGTTACTGGACGTGGAGTTGCTCCATTATTCCAAGATATTTATGTAGATTTTGGCAAAAGACGGATTGGCACTAATTTGGACACGATTATCAATATTGTGAATGATGGCAATGTTTCTTCACTATTGCAATTCGAAAAATACTTGCTTGTTGATGTTCCTGATAATAATTCCAATACACTCGAAAATTTATCTGCTCAGATAGATGGATTAGGAATTTATCCCGTTTCGTTGGAATACGACCCAGCAGACACGATTGATTATAGGCTTTCAGCACAATTAAAGTGCGATTGGCAATTGCATGATCCAATAATTTTTGACATTCGTGGTACTGGCACTTTACCAGTAATTGAGACCAAAAATTATGACTTTGGCGATATTGAAATTTATACTCAAGCAAATGCAAAAGAGAAATTAATCTTTAGTACAGGAAACGAAGCATTATTTATTGATTCGGTTTATATAATTTCTAATACAAATAACGCTTTTACAATTGATTTGAGCAATTATTATAATTATTCTATTCCAATCTATTCATCATTAGAATTTGATGTTATTTTCGCTCCAAGTGAATTAGGCGAGCATATTCTTGTGCTTGGTGTTGTTAATGATGCTATGCCCAATTTTGCTCGTAAAATCGATACAATTATCATTCGTGGGAATTCGATTTCGCCACCACAGATTGATTGTGAAGTAAGGATAATTTCCGAAAATGAGCATTATGTCTGCTTGTCTGATACAGTTAAAATTCAATTCGTGAATAATGAAGATTTTCAAATAAGTTTAGATTCGATAAATCTTTCGATAATACCTGATAATATTGAATATGAAATTTTGAAAGATTATCAAAGTAAATTGCCAATTCCAATTGCTGCAAATGATTTTTACGAATTAACTCTGATCTTCCATTTTAAATTGAATGAGGTTGTAAACATAGATGCAATCGGGGTTTTCAACGAAATTAATGTTAAGGAAAATTCACTGAACATTGTCCCAAAAAATGGCAAAATCAATTTAACTGAACTAAAAGATATTGAAATTTTCCCGACAGATTCAACATCTATAACATTATCGGGCGAAATTACGAATAATACAGACGAAGAAATTAGTTTTGATATAGAAATTGCAACTCGTCAAAATATTATTTATGCAATTAATCAATCAGCAACGCTTACAATAATAACTGGCGATACGGTAATTGAGAAGAATTTTACGATAAATCAAACTTTGGATAAAATTGAACTTAAATGGAACGATGCCCCGTATATCTTTAAAAAAGGCGATAAATGGAGCATTAATCTTACTTTTTATGCACTTTTAGATTCATTAAGTAAGACTGATTTTAATGTTTCATTGCTTCCAATCGGATGTTTTGAAAACGACAGCACTACAAATGTAGTAAGACTTAAAGAGGTTTGTATGAACCCAATGCGACCGATAATTATTGTTGATGACCAACCAAAAATGCAAATTTATCCAAATCCTGCAACAAATTTTATCAAAATTGATTTACAATTGAAGAAAAATAGTTATCTTTACATTTCCATTTTTGATAATTTTGGAAAAGAATTTGTACTTTTTGATAAAAAGATTTTGTCAAAAGGAAATTTTTTCTTAATTTTTGTAGTTGAAAATTTGACAAATGGAAAATATTATTTAAAAACAGAAATTGATAATAAAATAGAGATTAATACAATTAATATAATTAGGTGAAAAATGCACAAACATTTACTTTTATTATTGCTTTTAGTGTCATTGGGATTTGTTGACACTAATGCACAAGGCGACTTAGAAAACCCGCTTGCTCCATTCCAAGAGACTCGCCCAATTTTCATCGGACCAGTTTTTGGTTATAATAGGTCATTGCATAGTGTAAGTCTTAAAACTTTTGCTGATGCTGGCAACGAGAATGTTGCACCTTGCCCAACTTTTGAAAGCGGACAAGATAATGGCTTTTTTGTAGGGTTTACTTACGAACATATTTTAGGAGATTTCAAGAACTCCAATTCTTCGATAATCGTTAGAGCAATGTACCAAACAATGCCTTCTTACTTGGAAGTTGGTGGGGATACTTATCCTTCATTAGTTTCAGTTGTTGATGCAAATGGCAATGTTATCGACCAAAGAATCATTAATTCATCAACACTTCACATTTTGAGTGTTGATTATAGTATGGCTACATTCGAAGCAGTGTATAAAATAAATCCATTTGAAGGAATGAACTTAGGCTTCACAATTGGACCTACTTTTGACTATGCTCTATCCAAAACATTTAGACAAGATTTCCGTTTGATGGAACCATTAAATGCTCGCTTCCGCCGTGCTGATAATTGGGAACAGCTGGGTATTCGTTACGAAAACAACGACAGAACAATTGTTGTGAATGATGGCAATATTCCAAATGCAAGTGCATTACGCGTAGCAGTCAAAGCCGGTATCCAATACGAAATTTTAATGGGTCGTTTCTATATTGTTCCTGGTATTGTTTATAATTTTGGTATCACAGAACTTAGCAGTGACCAAAGTTGGAGAGTAAGTGCAATTCAAGCTGGATTTGACATTAGATTCTCGTTGTAAAAAATATAGAAAGTAAATTAATTAATAAATAAATATAAATAAGTTTTATAGTTTTCATTTTAATTTTCCTTTATTTGTTTTAAATTGTTTATGCGAATTGTATCCTCCGATAATTCACTTGGATATCAAGCGAAAGATTGGGGGATTTTTATTTGTTGGAGTGCTCTGGGCTTTAAGTGCTGGGTATTGGTTATCAGTTCAAAAATTGCAAAGATTTTGCTTCTTTAAAATGAACAATTAGCATAATATTTTATACGAACTACTAATTAATATGCGATAACCTATTTTTTAACATTTTTTTACAAAAATTCAACATTAGTTTTAGGAAAATAATAACTGCACATAATATTGCTATTTATTTACTTATTGATAATTTTGTTTTAAATAAAATTGAAATTTAATAATGTTAATAAACGCTTATTTAACTGCTAATTTTAAAGAAGACGAAAATCAGTTTGCCAAATCGATAGTTGTTTATGTAGATGCACTCCGAGCAAGTACAACTATTGCTGCTGCAATTTATAATGGAGCAAAAGAAATTATTCCCGCCGAAGAAGCCGACCAAGCAATGAAAATTTACGCAAGCCTCGACCGCTCAATTCGCATTATCGGTGGAGAAAAAAATATGATGAAACCTGCAAGTTTCGACTTTGGCAATTCACCTTTGGAATACACTCGCGAAAAAATTGAAGGTAAAACAATCATTTTTACTACTACAAATGGCACACGCATTTTTACCAAAGCAAAATCCTCCAAACATAGAATTATTGCCGCTTATGTCAATTTCGATAAAGTGATGGAGTATATTCACCATACTATGGCAGATGATTCCGAGATTGAGAATATATCGTTCTTATGTGCAGGAAATAATGGACTTTTCTCTTTCGAGGACACTTTATGCATTGGTGGATATATTAGCGAATTAACCAAAAGAGGGAGCTACGAGCTTCAAGACGCAGCTTGTGCAGCAAAGGATTTATTTGATTATCACAAAGAGAATATTTTTGACTTTCTAAAATCCCGCGACCATTGTAAAAAAATGTATGCCGCTGGTTTGGCAGAAGACATAGAGGAAAGTTTTTCTTGGAATAAATACCCATCATTGCCAATAATTGAAGGCATAAGCATAAAAAAATCAATAATTTAACTTAAATTTTAAAAAATATTCAATAGAAATTCTTATATTTGAATTTTGCAGCATAGGGGAATTTAAAAATGTTTTCGGAAGAAAAGCATTTGCCGTTAGATGAAGATAATTCTACGGAAAATAAAGAAAACTTAATCGAAAAAGTCAAGTCAAAATATACATTTCACATTAAAACCTTTGCATTTTTATCATTGCTTGTTCTGACTTTTCTTACTTTTGCGATAGTATCGTTCAATCGTAGTGATGTGGAGCAATCCACTTTATCCATTTCGGACTTATTGGGCTTATTAGACGGAAATCCCGAAATTATTGCCCGTCAATCAATTACTAAAAATTGGCTGGGTTTAGTTGGCGTTTATTTATCCGACATTCTATTAAACAAAACTTTCGGTTATCCAATTATCATTATTCTCTTCTTGGGAATTTATTTAAGTTTTGCAATTTTACGAAAAAATCAAGACTATTCCAATCTGGGCAAAACCACGATTTTTTGGACGCTAATAATGCTTTTTGCATCGGGCTTTTTTGGTTCGATTCAGTCATTTACTTGGCTGGGCACAATTCCTTTTGAGTGGAGCGGACTTGTAGGATATTTCTTTGCTCATTTGATTAGCTCGGTTTTGGGTAATTACGGTGCATTTTTAATTTTTGTATTTGCAATATTCTTGACTATTTTCTATCGAATGAATTTTAAAATTTCGGATATTATCAAATATCTTTATGCAAATATCATAAATTTCTTTAAGAATAGAAAAGAAAATAAAGATGAAAATCCCGAAGAAACATCAGAAAATCCAAATGAAGAAGTTCAAGCACAAGATGCTGAAAATATTGCAGAATCCGAGCAAGACGATTCCTCTACATCAGAAGTAATTGAAAATATCGCCAATCAAAATATTGAAAATATCGCCAAAGAAAGCACCAAAAAGCCAATCGAATTTCATATTGTAAATAATAATGATGCCGCTGCAAATAGTGGAGTTGCGAGTTCTGGATTGTCCGATATTCCATTTTCGACACGCAATAAAATATTAAACATTGAGGAAGATAATCAGATAAAACAAAGCAATATTGAAGTAAAGCCCGAACCAGAGCAACCCAAAAAGTTCACTCCACAAATTAAACTGATTGACCCAAGTAAAGTTGCAATGCCAAATAAAGATTTCCAAGAGGAAATGCAACACGAAACCGAAGAATTGAAGCATATTTTGGACGAAGAACACATTGATTATTATACTGATAACGAAGAAAAAACTCCATTAGCATCACAAGCTAATAATTTCAACACAAACGAAAACAACACTCCTATTGATGAGAAAATCACAGAAATTGATGAATTATTAAATCAAATTGAGTGGAATAAGCAAAGTGATGTTGAAAATGAATATGAAAATGGAAATGAAAAAAGTATTCAAACCCAAAGTAATCAAAATGAAATTATTCCCGATATTCAGCCAACAATCACTGAAAAACCAAATCAGATTCAACAAGATTTTCAGGATTCGCAAAATGTCAGAGTAACTGTTCTGCCCGAAACAAAAGCCGCTGATACCGCAAAATCATTGATTTATACTGACCATTCCGAAATGAAAATCAATTATAAATTTCCACCTTTGGATTTATTAATTAAGCAACCCGCCCAAAGCAATGTGGATTACGAAGAATTCAAGGCAAATGCTCAGATATTACAAGAGAAATTGGAGACATTCAAAATCGTAATTGAAAATATGACAATTACTCCTGGTCCTGTTGTGACTTTATACGAATTTGTACCTGCTCCTGGAATTAAAATCAGTAGAATTGAGTCGCTTTCGGACGATTTGGCAATGGCTCTCAAAGCAAAAGGTATAAGAATATTGGCTCCAATGCCGGGCAAAGGTACCGTAGGAGTGGAAATTCCAAATGCCAAGCCACAAATGGTTCGCTTTGGAGATATAGTTAGTTCTGAAAAATATCATTCTTCAACTTTTAGATTGCCACTTGCTTTCGGCAAAACAATTAATGGCGAAGTGTTTATCGAAGATTTGACCAAAATGCCTCACTTATTGATTGCTGGCTCAACTGGTTCGGGCAAAAGTGTGGGCGTTAATACAATTATCAATAGTTTATTATTCAAAATTCATCCAGCAGATTTAAAATTTGTAATCATTGATCCAAAGAAAGTGGAAATGCCCCAATATGCAGCATTAAGTCAGCATTATTTGGCAACCTCGCCCGATGTTGAAGATTTGATTGTCACTAATCCCAAAGATGCAGTACTGATACTTAAATCTTGTGTAGTGGAAATGGAAAATCGCTACGATATTCTTGCTGATGCAGGTCAGAGGAATATTCACGATTATAATGCAAAATTTTATGAAGGTAAAATCCGTAAAAGTGAGAAAATCAAACACTCACCAATGCCCTACATTGTTGTTGTGATTGACGAGTTGGCAGATTTAATGCTTACTGCCTCGAAGGAAATCGAAGAGCCAATCACCCGTTTGGCACAAATGGCAAGAGCGGTTGGCATCCACTTAATTGTAGCCACTCAGCGTCCGTCCGTAGATGTAATTACTGGTTTAATCAAAGCGAACTTCCCCGCAAGAATCGCTTATCTTGCATCATCAAGGATTGACAGCCGCACAATTTTGGACCAACAAGGAGCCGAGCAACTTCTCGGCAATGGCGATATGTTGATATTGCCACCGGGAACACCCAAACCAATTCGTGTGCAAAATGCTTTTATTTCCACTGACGAAGTTGATAGCATTTGTGAATTTATTGCAAGTCAAACAGGCTATCCCGAACCATATATTTTGCCAAGTGTGGATACCGAAGAGAAGGAAGAAAAATATATGGATCCAAATGACCGCGATCCACTTTTTGAAGAAGCCGCTAAGTTAATTGTTTCTATGCAACAGGCATCGGTCTCGATGTTGCAGCGTAGAATGAAAATTGGCTATGCTCGTGCTGGTAGGATTATGGACGAATTGGAAGCCGCAGGCATAGTTGGAGAAGGCAAAGGCAGCAAAATGCGAGATGTTCTATTGGATAGTTTATCGCAACTTGAAGCATATTTGTAATTGTCAAATAATAATCTAAACAAAGGTAGCAAAAGTGCAAAATGCAGATTGGTTAATATTAGGGTTGGGCAATCCAGGTGCGAAATATAAGAATACTCGCCATAATATTGGTTGGTCGGTGATTGATAAAATTATTGAAAAAAATGAACTTAATTTTTTTGAAAAGACAAAATATTATCAAATAGCAGAATATAAGCATAAAAATCAGACTTGTATAATTGGAATGCCACTTACTTATATGAATTTATCGGGCGAAGCAGTTGCACGATTGATGATTAATTACAAAGTGCCAATCGAGAGAATTGTTGTATTAGTTGATGAATATAATTTTCCTTTGGGCAAAGTTCATTTGCGGAAAGGTGGAAGTGATGGTGGTCATAATGGCATTGCGTCAATTATCGAAAAAACGCAAAATCCTAATTTCATTCGGTTGCGTCTGGGAATTGACAGGAAATTTGGTGCAGGAGAATTGGTTGATTATGTATTATCGGACTTCAATTCGGACGAATTAGAGCAAGTGCAAACAATGCAAGAAAATGCAATTATGGGAATAAATCACCTTATTTTGAGTGGCTTTGCCCGCAGTGCTTCGGCAATAAATTCAGGTAAATTATTCAAACCCGAAGCCGAACCTGAGAAGCATTAAAGAAATGGAGGCTGTCTCATAAGTCCAAAATATTTCAAAATTGTCATTCCCGTGCAAACGGGAATCCATTTTCCCACGAATAAATTCGTGGGCTATGGGTTTCCACTTTCGTGGGAATGACAGCAAAACTGACTTATGAGACAGCCTCATCTTTCCTACAAATTTACCCAACAACTATACACCATTATCAAATTCTATTATTTCATTTTGTTGATGATATTTGTTGTGGATTTTCCTTGCACAAACTTGATGGTTTGCACCGAACCGCCATTGGCAAGAACAAAATCTGATCCAACAATGTTTTCTATGGAATAGTCTGCTCCCTTAACAAGCACATCGGGATTGATTATCTTAATTAATTCTAATGGAGTATCCTCGTCAAAATAACAAACAAAATCAACAGGTTTGAGTGCAGATAGGACAACCGATCTATCATATTGATTATTTACAGGTCGATTCTCACCTTTTAGTCGCCTTACCGAGTCGTCCGTGTTTAAGCCAACAACAAGAATATCGCCTAATTTTTTTGCTTCGGTTAAATAAAAAATGTGTCCTGAATGGATAATATCAAAGCATCCATTAGTGAATACAACTTTCTTTCCATTTAATTTTTGCTCAAAAATAATTTTAGCAAGTAAATCTGAATTAATTAACATATTTTTTTGAATTAATGATAGATTATGGAATAACAATTCTCTTGCGAATATATTTAGCATTTCCGATGCGTACTTCTGCAATATAATCGCCACTTGGCATTCTTTGACCGCTATCATTTCGGAAATTCCAAGTGAGAGTGTAATGACCCGGACTTTGCTTGCCTGTGTATAATGTTGCTATTACTTTTGCTTGAACCGAATACACAACAATCTCAATGTCAGCAAGATAATCTGTGGAATAATTAATCACCGGGCTTGTGTCCTCCATCATTCCCAAGAAAACAGCAATATCCTTCAATGGAACTCGCAAACCTACTTGAGGATAGGCAAGACCAGTTGGAAGACGCAAGCCAGAATTTACATTTTCGTTCCATAGCACTCGCTCCACTCCCGAAGGTATAAACGCTTCTGAGGGCACAACATCTAAACTACGAAGAGCCAACTGATATGGCAACTCATCTTGAATGTTTAGATCTTTCTGCCAACTATCGTCTGTTAACTTTAAGTTAAATTGGAAAAGTGAACGAGCAGATACATTAAGCCGAGAATAAATATTAAAAATTGAATCTTGCAACTGGCGATACATCAAAGTGTCCACAATCATTGATTTGGAATTATTCGGAAAATAAGAATCCGAATAAGTTTCAATGCTCAGCAGAGTCAATAACAACGCAATATAAAATATGATTTTTTGGTTCACAATCAAAATTTGATTTTAATCGAAAATTCTTTATTTATTGATTTTTAAATCAATACTATTTATAAAACGATTTTTATCAAAAATAATTACTAAATTAGATTAAAAATCGTTATTGCATTATAATTAAATTAAATTATCAAAATTTAAAATAAATAAATGGACAATTTTCAATATTTTAATCCAACTCAAATAATTTTTGGTAAAAATACTATCGAATCTATCGGTAAAAATATAAAAAAAGATAAAATTACCAAAGTTTTGTTGCTTGCCGGCAGTGGCAGCATCAAGCAAAACGGGGTTTATGATAAAGTTGTAAAATCATTAAATTCATCGCAAATAGATTTTGTGGAATATTGGGGAGTTCGCCCAAATCCCACTATAGTTCACGCCGAAGAAGCAAAGGCTTATGCCAAAGCAAACAATATTGACGGAATTGTGGCTGTTGGGGGTGGCTCGGTTATTGACGAGGCAAAATCAATTTCTGCAGGATATTTTTTAGATAATATTTGGGACTTATTTGCTAAAAAAATTCAACCAAAAGTAGCATTGCCAATTTATGTTATACTCACTCTATCGGCTACAGGTACGGAAATGAATTCATTTGCAGTGCTAAGCAATGAAGAAGAAAAAAGGAAATGGTCTTTTGGCAGTCCGCTTGTTTATCCAAAAATCAGCATAATTGATCCAAGTGTGCAAGCAACTTTACCAAAGCGACAAACTGCAAATGGTGGAGTGGATTCGCTATCACATTTAATGGAAAATTACTTTATGAGCAATATGAATAATGAAATTGGGCTAACATTGAACGAATCCACCCAAAGAACTGTAATTTCGCAAATTGATAATTTGATGGAAAACCCAAATGATTATACATCGCGAGCAAATTTTGCTTGGAGTTCTACTATTGCACTTAATGGTATGACAAGTATTGGTATGTTGGGTGGCGAATGGACAAGCCATGCAATCGAACACGCATTAAGTATATTAAATCCCGAAGTAGCACACGCAGAAGGATTATCAGTAATTTTCCCAGCATTTATCAATTATGTTTATGATGCCAAACCCGAAATCTTCGACCGCTGGGCAAAAAATGTATACGGAGTGCAAAATGGTCTGGAAGGTGCAAAGGCAATGCAAAGCAAGTTCAAATCTTGGGGCAGTCCAACTACACTGCGAGAATTAGGTTTTAGCAAAAACGATTATCCAGAAATTATCAAGTGCATCGAGGAATATGGAAGAACAGGAAGAATAAAACAACTTTCCGAGGAAAGTTTTATTAAAATATTAGATTTAGCTTATTAAATTAATTAGGTTGTAATGAGAAGAGAAATTTATAAAATCAACAGTGATAACCTTCAAGATAAAGTGGAGGTTGTTGTTTATGGGCATTTTGGAATGAATTTCCTAATGTTTCCAATTACTGACGATGATCCATTGGAATACGAGAAAATTGGATTAATTGATGAATTAAGCACATTAATTACAAAAGGTCACATTAAACTTATTTCAGTTCAAACAAATAATCTAAAAAGTTGGCTGAACGAAGAAATCACTCCAAGTGAAAGATCCAATCAACATTATAATCTAAATCAATTTATCGCAAATGAGTTAGTTCAGTTTATATATGATGATAATGGTTCGCCAGTGCCGATTGTCACTTGCGGTGCGGGAATTGGTGGCTATCACGCAGTTAATTCATATTTACGCAGACCAGATATTTTTATGGGTACAATCGCTGCAAATTCGTTTTTTGACATTCAGTGGCTATCCAAGAATTTTTACGATGAAAATTGTTATTTCAATTCACCAATGCATTATTTGCCAAACTTAACCGAAAATTATTGGCTTTCTTTTTTGCAATCTCAACGGCATTTATACTTACTTGTTGAACAAGAAAATCTAAAAATGATAAGACAAGCCTATAGAATGAGCGAAATCTTAAATCAAAAAGAGATTAAACATAAAGTTGAAATCATAGATTGTAGCATTTTCCCCGATGAAAATGTCAATAAAGTAATGCTTTCATCTGTATTTAAATCAAGATTATAAAATAAAAGTTATTCCATTAACTTTAATGAATCGCTAATACGATTATTTCCTTTTTTCAAAAGTTCACTTACTTGGGAATGATTTAAATTCGTCAGTCCCATCATTATTGCATGTTTAACGCTTTGATGGGCTTCGGCTAACAAACTTGAAGCAGTTTGATAATCCACGTTGCAAATTGTCATAATTGTATTTTTGGATCGTTCCACAAGTTTGGTATTTGTTTGTTGCAAATCCACCATAATATTATTATAAGTTTTTCCGAGCAATACCATTGTTGCAGTTGTTAGCATATTCAAAACTAACTTTTGTGCCGTACCCGATTTCATTCTGGTAGACCCAGCTATTACTTCTGGTCCAACATAAGGGCAAATAAACACATCAGCATTTATACCCAATTTAAGAACATTTTCCCTTGTGGAAGTGGAAAGCATAATCGTTTTGCAACCTATTGATTTTGCATAATTTACTCCTGATTTCACGTATGGAGTTCTGCCCGATGCCGCTATTCCACAAACTACATCTTGGGCATTTAATGATAAATCTTGCAAGTCAATTATTGCTTGCTGAATATTATCTTCGGCACCTTCTTGAGCAACAAACATTGCCTCTTTGCCGCCAGCAATTACTCCAATAATCATTTCTGGGTTTGTGCCGAAAGTTGGAGGGCATTCGGCAGCATCAATCACACCAAGCCTGCCAGATGTTCCTGCTCCAATATATATCAATCTTCCATTTGATTGCAAAGATATTTTGATAAGATCCACAGCTTGTGCAATAAACGGGATTTCATCTTCTACTGCAAAAGCAACTTTCTTATCTTCATCATTAATCATTTTTAGAATGTCAATTAAAGGCACTTTATCAATGTTCCTTGTAGCTGGATTAACTTGCTCGGTTGGCAAATTAATTATTTCATTAAAAAAGGAATTTTCTGTTGAATTCATATTTATTTTTTTTTGAAAATAACACAAATATCATTCCACTTTTAAGTGTGAATTAAGAAAATGAAGATTTTTAATTGAGGAAGGATTAATTTAACTTTGCGATAGCTTTTAATTCCATTTCCAATCGGGCAGCACCTGTTTCAAAATCACGATTATTGATAAAAATGCCTTCAGATGCAGTGTAATATTTATCAATTCTACTTGCAAATAAAGAACTTGCATTTTCAAAGTTAGTTATCAATGGGCGATTTTTGAATAGATTTATTCTATTATAAGCATCTTGTATTGGTGCATAAATCCAAATTGGCAATCCAATTTTCTTTATCAATTCTATGTTTTCAGCTTTTTCGATAATGCCACCACCGGTTGCTATGATTGCATTTGATTTGCCATTATTGCATTTATTCAAAATTTCCTTCAAAACAGAGGTTTCAAGTTCTCTAAAATAATCTTCACCGTGTTCTTGGAAAATCTCATTTATAGATTTGTCTTGTTTATTAGAAATCATAATATCTGTGTCAAAAAATTGAAAGCCCAATTTTTCAGCAACTTCCTTGCCTAAACTTGACTTACCTGAACCAGAAAATCCTATAAGGACGAATGAGTTAAATGACTTCTTCTCCAAATTTAAAACTTCATTGTCAATGTGCAATTCTATGGGCTTTTTGTAAGTGAAAATCTCAAATGACAGCACTGCTTGATTAAAAAGCCATTTTTCGCCTACAATAACATTAAAACCATATTTTGTTTTGTTTTTTGCAAAAAAAGAATTGTGATAAACAGTATCTATGATAATTTGTGACGAATTCCATTTTATTTGAGATAGGATCAAGGAGTTTGGGGGGATTGAGGAAACAACTATGTCGAAACTATGTTGGTTACTCGTAAGTTCCTTAGTTGTAATGTAATTAACCCCTACTTCTTGGGCAACTTCTTTTGCCTTTTCTTCATTTCTGTCCCAAACTATAATAACTGCATTAAGATTTCTAACAGCAAATGTTGCTGTTCTTCCAGCGGCACCCGCTCCAAGAATTAGAACCTTTTTCTTATTTAATATTAAATTATTATCCCAAATTGTTTTTAATATGCCAAAATAATCGGTATTATGTCCGGTTAAGAAATCATTTTCAATGCGAATTGTATTCACAGAATTCAAATTCGTAGCCTGATAACCAACTTTATCTAAATGCTCGATAACGGATTCTTTGAAGGGGCGAGTAATATTCAACCCGTTCATTTTAATCGTCCTAGCAAATTCTAATGCGTCTTCAATTTTTTCTGCGGATATTCTATTGTAACTCAAATTAATTTGATTAGCATCAGATAAAACCTGATATACTTTAGGGCTTAAGCTATGAAAGGCAGGATTACCAACAACGGATAATTTTAACATTTTTTTGCCTTAATAGAATTTAAAATGAATTAATTGATTTTCCTCACCCCACAACCCCCTTCCTGCCCCGACTTGTCGGCGATCCATTCTGGAGAGGAGGAGTTATTTATTCCCCCTCCGTGAGGGGGTCAGGGGGAGGTTCTAATAAAAAATCAACAGCTTGTTTTATTCAATTACTTTTGCAAGTATATCAGAGATTTGAACAAGTTTATACTCTTTGTTGTTTAAAGTAATATCTTCGCCGCCGTATTTAGCATAAATAACTGTATCGCCCACTGCAAATGATTCTTTTACATCATCGCTTGTACCGATTTCAATTACTTTGCCTAAAATTGGTTTTTCTTTGGCTGTATCGGGAATAATAATTCCACTTTCAGTCTTTTTTTGAATTTCAGTTGCTTCAATCAGCAATCGGTCGCCAAAAGGTTTGATTTGCATAACATCTCCTATTTTTTAATTTTTGTTATTTAATTGTTTTAATTTATTTGTTTATTTTAGATTTAAAAGTTGATTTATCTTTGGTTTATCAAAACCAATTATCGGTTTATTGTTAATTAAAATCACGGGTACTCCGGTATTACCGCCAGTTCGTTTTTGCATATCCTTTAGTGCTGCTTGGTCGCGTGAGACATCGACATCTTTGAATTTTATATTTTTTTCTTTAAAATATCTTTTTGCTTGATTGCAAAATGAACAAGTCGGGGTCGAAAATACAATTACTTTTGCTGTTTGCTCCATTTTCCTTAATTTTAATTTTTTAATATTTTTAAAATAATAAAAACGAATATTAATAGTAATTATTTTATATGGAAAACTCCAAATTTGTGTTAGACGACTCCAATATTTTTAAACTTAGCAATAGGTTTAAAGTTCTTTCGGAAGAGTCCAGACTAATTATCTTGAAGTCCTTGCAAGATGGTGAAAAATCAGTATCTGAAATTGTTGAGAATACAAATTTTCTTCAAGCAAATGTATCGAGACAATTAAAAATCTTGTTAGAAAATCATATTGTGTGTAAAAGGTCTGAAGGAAAACGTCATTATTTTAGTATTTGTGATAAACATATTTTGAAAATTTGTGAAATTATGTGCGAAACTCAATGAAAAGAATTAGATTCATACTCAACTTTATAAGAATTGCTCTTTCCACTTTTTACTATGGCAATATTTTTCTGCTGCGATATTTTGGGAAAGCATCTGCTTTTCATCAATTAGCACGAAAATGGGCAAATTCACTATTACGAATTAGCAAAGTGGAACTCGAAATTCACGGACTCGAATACCTTGATTTAAATAAAAATTACATATTTTTGTCCAATCACATTAGTCTATTTGATATTCCTGTTTTGCTGTCAGCACTTCCGCATAGTTTTAGGATTGTTTATCGTAAAAGTTTAGAAAAAATCTTTTATTTTGGTTATATACTAAAAATTTCACCTTATATTGCAATAGTTAGGGAAGATTCCAAGAATGCTTTAGAAGGTCTTAAACAAGCAATCGAGGAAACAAAGCAAGGAATATCTGTATTAATTTATCCCGAAGGCACTCGCAGTCCAGATGGCAAATTAGGTGAATTTAAGCGTGGTGGATTTATGCTTGCTGCCAAATCACAAAAGGAAATTGTTCCAATCACAATTGTTGGCACTAATTTACTACTGCCAAAAGGTCAGCTCGAGTTTGTAAAAGGAAAAGTTCGGGTTTATATCCATCCGCCAATAGACAAACATTTGCAAGAAAATTTTGGCAGAAAAGAAGAAAAACAATTGATTGCCGACATACACTCAACAATCAATAGCAAGTTAATTTGAAAATTTGAGAATTTGAGAATGTTATGAAGGCATTAAGTGTTGGATGTTAAGTGTTGGATGTTAAGTGTTGGATGTTGGGTGTTGGAT
>DYLM01000091.1 GCA_020722095.1 Chloroherpeton thalassium | reverse complement strand
AAACCTTCGGAAGGTTCATTATAAATTTCACCTACAAATTTATTCGTGGGGACTGGATTTTTCAAACGACTCACCTTTCTTGCACTTGCTATTTTTTATTTGTATTTATCATAATTAAGTTCAATATAGTTAATTTTGTTTTTTTTAAATTAATAATTTTAAGTAAATGAGTTTTATTAAGAGAAATGTTCGATGTGGCAAATTAAATGCCCAAAATATAGGCGAAGAAGTAGTTTTAAATGGGTGGGTAGCGTCCAATAGAAATTTGGGGGGCTTGATATTTATTGATTTGCGAGATAGATTTGGTTTGGTGCAATTAGTAATCCGACCAGACGAGAAGCCCGAACTTGCCGAGAAATCCAAGTTAATTCGTTCGGAATATGTGATTTCAGCTGTTGGTATAGTGCAAAAACGAGAAAGTCCAAATCCCAAAATTCCAACTGGCGAAATAGAAGTAATTCTTTCCCAAATTGATGTGATTAGCCCAAGCGAATTGCCCGTATTCGAAATTGAAGATGACACAAATGCCAACGAGGAGTTGCGTTTGAAGTACCGTTACCTTGATCTTAGGCGCCCATCTTTGCAGCAAAAACTGCTTGTCCGCAATCAATTATACCAAGTAGCACATAAATTTTTCTACGAAAATGATTTTGTTGAAATTGAGACCCCTGTTTTGATGAAATCTACTCCCGAAGGAGCTCGCGATTTTCTTGTGCCAAGCCGTATTCACAAAGGTAGCTTTTACGCATTGCCCCAGTCGCCGCAAATTTACAAGCAAATTTTGATGGTCTCGGGCTTCGATAGATATATGCAAATAGTTAAGTGTTTCCGTGACGAAGACTTGCGTTCTGACCGCCAACCTGAATTTACTCAAATTGATTGCGAACTTTCTTTTGTTGAGCAAAATGATATTCTTGAGATTTTTGAACAATTTTTCAAACTTGTTTGGAAAGAAATTCTGAATGTAGAAGTTCAAACTCCATTTCCAATAATGAGTTATAAAGATGCTATGGAAATATACGGTTCGGACAAACCAGATACACGTTTTGATATGAAAATTTCTTTGCTAAACGAAATTTTCTCAAACTCTGAATTTAAAGTATTCCAAGACACTCTTGCAAGCGGAGGAACTATTGCTGGAATAGTTGTAAAAAATGGAGCGGAATATTCACGAAAACACATAGATAATTTAACCGAATATGTGAAGAAATACGGTGCAAAGGGACTTGCTTACTTGAAATTTGGCGATGAAATTTCTGGTTCTATTGCAAAATTTGTAACTACTGCTGAAATTGCAAAATTAACTGAAAAATTTAATATTCAAAAAAATGACATTTTGTTTATTATTTCGGATAAGTGGGCAAGAGCATTAACTGCGCTTGGAGCATTACGGTTGGAGATTGCTCGTCAATCTGGCATTATGGAGCAAGTTAAAAATCAGTATAATTTCCTATGGGTTATCGACTTCCCGCTTTTCGAATATGATGAAGATAGCAATAGGTTTGTAGCAATGCATCATCCATTTACTGCACCAAAAGCCGAAGATATCGAGATATTAGATATTAATCCGGGCAAAGCACGTGCAATTGCCCACGATATAGTGCTAAACGGAGTGGAGATTGGTGGCGGTAGCATAAGAATACACGAAAGTGATGTGCAGAAAAAAATGTTCAGTTTGATAGGATTAAGCGAGGAAGAAGCTCAGGAAAAGTTTGGCTTTTTACTTCAAGCACTGAAATATGGAGCACCACCACACGGCGGGATCGCTTTGGGATTGGATAGAATCGTAATGTCGCTCACGGGCACAGAGAATATTCGAGATGTGATAGCATTTCCAAAGACAACATCAGGAATGTCGTTGATGGACAGCGCCCCATCAAATGTATCGCAAGAACAACTAAAAGAGTTAGGAATAGCATTAGCAAAATAGATGTGCAATATTAGGAATAATAGACAATAATGAGGATAAGGTTTTTTAATGTTATATAATTCACATCCGACCCTTGACCTAATGGTTTTCTATTTTTAAAACCTTATTTTCCTAAAAAACCTTAGTAGAAAAAAAATTAACCAAACCAAACCAAATAACCTTATTTCCTGTTTTTTTTTGAATTAAATATGTAAATAAGGTTAGAGGGTATGGGGTGTTAGTTGGTGGACGTCATTGCAAGTTCCGATTTATCAGGACGAAGCAATCTAATTTCTCGTAGAGGCTGTCGCATATCTTCTCAACCCCACGCTTAAGCGTGGGGTTGAAGGCTTCTTACAATTATCTGCATAGGCAGAGCAAGCTCTGACCCTACAAAGTTAGATATTTTTTATCAGAACCTCTCCCTAACCCTCTCACAGAGAGGGAAAAAATTATCAGTAGCATTCTCAAATTAAGATATTTCACCCACGAATAAATTCGTGTGCAGTGGATTCCCACTTTCGTGGGAATGACAATTTTAAAATATTATGTACTTATGAGAAAGCCTCTATATTAGATATGAGACAGTTCCTACAAATATTGGGGTATATTTCATAAAACCTTATTTCCCTAATATCCTTATTTATTTACAACAAAATTAATATTAACGCTTTAGATATTGTTATATTTTACGATTATTTAGAGCAAAAAAAAGGCTGCCTTGCACAAGCAAGCCAGCCTTTTTTGATTTTATCTAATTCGTTTATTTAACGATATTGATATTTCTTGTTGCGTGGAATTCACCTGAACGCATTTCGAGGATATATGTTCCATTTGCCATTTTGTCGGCTGGTATTCTTACTGTGTAGTTGCCAGCTTTCATATTTTCATTGATTGGTTCTGCTACAACATTACCAGTTGCATCAATGATACGAATGTTAACAAAGCCTGTGAAAGCGATTGAGAAATCAACTTCAGTGCCGTTGCCGCCAACTGGGTTTGGTGAAACCATACCTAAGTTATAGTCGGAAGCACTAATTTCGATTGGTCGTAAGTTATCAACGCAAGTTGGAGTTAATGATGCTTGCGAAGTTTCACCAGGTGAATTTTGTACACATTGTTCGTTTGTTGAAACTGTATGAGTAAATTCTACAGTCTTAGCTTTGATAGCAATTTGTCCATTGTTATTATACCAAGGTAGCCAAGCTAAGAATTCAATGGTAACTATCTGTGAGCTTTCTAATCTTTGGAATGGTTGAGCCCCTGTTAATACAACTTCAATTGTTTCAATATTAGTAGATTCTTCTAATTTTAATTTTGCAGATTTTACTGTCCAACCAGCTGGCAAGTCAGCACCAACATTAATCATCAAATCGCCATTATCTTTTTCACGTACTGCTAAGAAATTCTTTTCATATTGAACAGAAATAGTTATTTCTGTTGGATTAGCCAAGTAATCATATTTTTGAGCATTTTGAATATCGCTATTTTGTAAATATATTGAATATGTAATTGGAGTTTTCTTTACATCTTGACCTGGGTCCACAATTACTTGAGACTGACCATTGATTTTTGAACTACTTATATCAGCATAATGTATAGCGTCTCCCTTAATAGCTGAAGTCAATGTTTTCAAAGATGGAGTTACAGCGTTTGTATTTACTTGAACAGCAGCTTCGTAGTATTCTTGTACATTAACCTCTTTCCAAGTTTTTGGATAGAAGGTAACAACTATACTTATTGCTTCGTCCGGAGCTAAAGTAAAGCTATTAGTAGGATCAATTTCAGTCAAATCAGTACGATATAACCCTTTGATGGAGAACACATTGTTAGGGTCATTAATAATTGTAACTCCATTTGCATTAACATCAATCGAATCAGAACCTGTATTATGTAAAGTAAGTGTGATTTCGTCAGTAGTATTATAGCAAATATATGGTCTTTCGCCTTCGATTAACTCGAGACCTTCAGCAATACCAAAACCAATCCAGTTAGAAATTGCTTCTGTTGCAGCATCGCTTAAAGTACCGATTGAAGCCACTGCATTACCTGTTTTTTCTGGAGCAAATTCACCATCGATTTCAATGTATTCACCTGGTTGAAGTGTGATTGGGAACTCCCTGGTTCCTTGCATTCCAAAACGAACTTTGGCACGGTCGTAACCAAAACCTTCAGTTCCAACATTGCCAAGAACAGCACTTATAGTACCATCTGGGGCAACTACTAAATCTTTGATTGTAACTGCATCTGCATAATCGCTCCATTGAGTATTGGTAAATTTTACAACTTGAGTAGCAGGAACATCACCAATAACTTTAGTTCCGTAATCCACATTTTCTGTTGCAATTACTGGATAAACACCTTTTCCTTCTAAAGTTGAAGTTGGTTTAACGGGTGCGTCACTTTCGTATTCTAATACTAATTTATAATCACCAGAGTCTTTTGGATGGAAATAAACTGGTATATAACGGTAGCCCTCTTTTTCAATAGTCAAAATAGATTGACCAGCTTCGTCTTTTATTGAGCCAATGTTGTTAATATAATTTTTGATTGGTTGTAATGTGCCATTTACCATAATTTCAAATGCTTCACCTTTAATATCTTCAAGGATATTAATCTTAGCGATTGAAACTTCTTTGGAACCTGGATTCTTTAATTCAATTGCCTTATTTTCTGATAAGTAAGGATATGGTTCTTTGCCTGCTTCGTAAACATTATCAGCATCGTATCGAGCTAGGTGAGCTCTTCTTCTGTCCCAATTAAAACCAGTTGCTTCTAATTGCGGTTCAATACCTTCGCCACGAATAACGCAAACTGGATCTTGAGTTGGTGCATCACTAATAAATACAATACTATCAGGATAGGATTTAACTGCATCTGGAGTGAACCATACTTGGAATTGATACGAACCGCCTTTGTCTATAATTAATGGGTCTGTATCGGACATTTTGGGCAAATCATGTTTGTATACTGACAAAGTTTTATCAACAAATCCAGTAATAGCAAGGGAGGTTGTTCCTGTATTAGTGATTGTAGCAATCATAGGACTTGTTTCGAAGCCAACTGTTTTTTCGCCAAAGTCAATATCAGAAACATTAATAATTGGAGTTCCAACGCTTGCTTGTACTAATGATTTATATTGGAAGAAGCAATTATCGCCCACGCCAATAGAATCACGGAATTCACCTTCTTTAGTAGCTGTAAATTTAACATCAAATGGTCGGGTTTCTCCAGGACCTAATGGAATATTAATTATTTCAGGATCGAAACTCAATTTAAATCCTTTATCTTCTGTTCCTTCCTTTTGAGATTGAAGAATAAGTTCTTGAAGATATGCAATATTAGTTGGTACTTTAGATTCATTTTTAATCACAAATTTAAAGGTCTTCGATTCTCCTATTTTTAAATTACCAAAATATTGTTTTTTAGGAGTAATTGAAAGCTTAACAGCATTATATTTAACTTCAATTGTTGTATCATTACCCGCTCTATCAGCAAAAGTTATAATGGCTCTTGCATCTTGGTTAGGATCGATTGTTCTTAAATACCATTTAACGTATCTTGATTCGCCTGGGATAAAGTCGTCATAACCAAATTCGTAGTTATAGCTATTGTTGCGGTCTAATAATATAATAGACATATTACTTCTGATTAAATCTTCATCCGGCATATCCATTACCAAACCTGTTGTAGTTCTTGGATTTTCATAATCTTTTAATGTACTACCATCGCAAAACATTTGGTAAGTTGGAATTGGAGTAACCGTATCTGGTTTTTCCAAATCTGCAAGTGCGATTGAAGTTGGGAAGCCATAAGAATCCCATTCTGCAAAACCATAAGCATAAGCAGCGATTTTTTGAGAACCGCAATGCAACTTATAAACACCATCATAAGGCAATTTGATGATTTTATTGAAGTACTGTTCTTTTTTTCCAAATTGGTCTGGATCATTAAATTGAGAACCAGGAGCTCCCGACAAATCAATTATTTTTGTCCATTTTACCTCGCCAGTTGGTGTAACTTCGCCCAATTCAAGATCGTTTGGAATTGCACCAGTGGAATCAGACATATATACAACATTAATATAATTACGAGTAAAACCATAACCACCACGGATACCTGGTGTGTTAAAGATAATTTCATTTTGGAATTGTTCAACAGGAGTTAACATCATTTGGAATGGATCGCTCGCTATGCCGTCTTCAGACATACCAGTATTGTATTGTACTACATTAAATGGTTTATCCGCAGAATATACCGATGGTACATTCCCTTCATTTTCGCTTGTAGCACGTCTTTCTATCCAAGCTATATCTTCTATACCCCAATTGCTGTAAATTGTTCCTTGTTCAACTCCATTTTTATAATATGTTGTACCTGGTTCTTTTACGAATATTCTGATCATTGATGAATATTTTCTATCAACAATATTTGTTACATGATATTTCTTTCCCCAAGCTATAAGGGGTAATTCTTGTTCAATGATAAAGTCGCAAGCTGAGTTCTGAGTTGGAATATATGCACAATGCGAACCAGAGAGAACTGCTATGGGTTTATTAGCCGAAACCAAACTTCCACCTAAATCTGACTGAGCACCCTCGGAAGCAATCAACCAAAAATCACCACGATTTAATTGAGTAGATAAAACATCCGTTGGTTTCCATTTTTTACCATCGAGAGTCCTTATCCATGCATTATTATTACCGCCAAAAGAGAATGTTACTTTTGTTTTATCAAATACCCCGATAATATCGGCATAAGGAGTTAATGATTGATTATTAAAGTCAGCTGTCTCTCTATAAGCAGAAACAATATATTTCTTACTTAATGCGTGAGTAGGCACAGCCAAGAAACCATCAGACGTGTATCTATAGCGAGTAACGCCGTAGCATATAATTGGGGCATCTGCTTCAACGATAATACCACGACCACGCCAAACTTGTGTTGGCTCCAATGTCTTTGTTTGTCCGCCACCACCACGAGAATAAGGCTGACCAGTGGCTGGTTGTAGTGAAAATTCAGTAATGTCGTTTGGCATTACTGTCTTGATCATAATGGGTTCGTCTCCGAATGCAGGAATAGTTAATCTAACCTGCGTTGGTACAGCCGAAGATACATATATCTTCAACGCATTGTTTGGACCTGATTCCTCCCAAGCTGGGTGGAAACCAAAAACGAATTCTGTGCCAGCATTGTTTGCACCAAGTAGTTTTGGTAATTGTTCACGTATTTTCTTAATGTCTACTTCCTCTGCATAAGCAAAATTACTTGCAAATACAGCAAAAACCATTAAGGAAGCTAATACCGTGTAAACTTTTTTTAACATATTACACCTATTTTTTATTGTTATTAAAAATTATTTAACTAAACTTAAATATATAAACACATCAAAAAGGAAAAAATTACGTTTTAAGTGAAATTTTTTTCAATTTTTTGATTTTTTTCTTATAACTTTGTTTGTATGAACTTTTTCTTATTAATAATAACACAATTTTCACACAAAAATTACAAAAATCGTAAAAAAAGTTGAAAATTCACCTTTTCATTCTTTATTTACAAAATTGCAGTCTGCAAAAATACAAAAAAAAATCATTTGTAGTAATATTTTTCGAAATTTGTAGAGAAAAAAATTACAACTTGCATTAAAACACAATTTAAAGTAGCATCTAAATAGCAATTTGGGCACTGGATTTTAGGTTTTTATGTTTGTCTTGCCACCTGAGGCTGTCTCATAGGTTTATTTTTTGGGAAATATTAAATAAAAACATTATAAAACCTTATTTAACAATCTAATAACCTTAGTAGAAAGAAATGAAC
>DYLM01000197.1 GCA_020722095.1 Chloroherpeton thalassium | reverse complement strand
AGCAAATAATACTGATGGTCTACTGGGTGGCTACGGTGTTTCTGGAACCTCCTGTTTTGGTGGTTGTTTTGGAACTAACAAATCTTTTAATCCAAATAACATTTCTAATATTACAAATGAACTAATATCGGTAGAATACGGCATAGGAACGCCGTCTATTGGTATTGGAAGTGGATACAGTGTGCCGATAAAACTACCATGAAGCCAATTTTAATTATACTTAATATCGCATACCCACCATTAATTTTATGTGCCATTATGTATTTTGCAACATTTAATTATGTTTTTAATAATGTCTCTAGAAATAATCTCATGGAGATTAGATATATGATGATTTTAGACAAAGATGTATTCATGAATATGCCACTTGTGGTTTCAAGATCTAGCTCAATAGATGTCAATCTAAGTAAGAATAGCCAAGTAAACACTAGTGACATAATTGGTTTGTATGAAAACTTTGGTTGGATAAAAGAAGAATCAAAAAGCTACAATCCGCCAAGATTAATTAAAGATAATGTTAACATATTGGTCGGCGTCACCGAGGATGAAAATAAGCAAAGCATTTTTGGACTTATGCAATGAATATGATATGGGATATATTTAAAGATGGTGTTAAAGAAAGTTTTCATGATATAAAGAAGCATAAAATATCATATAAAAATATTTCATTATTGTCATCCGCTGTTACTGCGATATTTTTCTTCTTTATACTTCCTGTTATTGGGTATAATTTTAGCGGCAAGGAAATAGTTGCAAATAATGCAATTAATGTAGCTCAAATTCGTCAAAATTTCGCATACATCAAATCAAACATGGACGGCACATTTTATGAAATGAAAAACACAGCCAAGACCCCATATCCATGAATAACGGCTAGAGTTGATATTAATCGTTCAAATGATGCGTGGGAAAATGATGTATTTGATTTAATGAAAAAGCATGGTTGGAAAAATCATCCAAAAGAGTCTAAAAATCTTTGCAAAGATGGTTCGAAATTAATACTTGAACAAGTTGTATATAATGGCAAAACTTATCAGTTTATCAGTTTATTACACGATGATACCACAGAAGATGAGTGCAAATGACCACCCATAACCTACCTCATTTTATCACTGCTAACCTAAAAGGCTCACTCATAGCTACAGGCAACTATGATGAGAATGGTAACTTTGTAGCCAGTGGCGATACAGCCATTACAGCCAAAAAG
>DYLM01000090.1:5205-7745 GCA_020722095.1 Chloroherpeton thalassium | reverse complement strand
AATTATCAAATTAAATTAGATTGCTTCGTCCCGATAAATTAAGGCAGAGCAAGCTCTGCCCCTACAAATTTACCTAACAGCTAACGCCCAAATTAAAATGGAATGTCGTCTCCGTTGTCAGTTGGCTTTTCTTCAAAGTCATCTGTTCCATACTTGCTACCAGTATTGTATTGACCGTAATTATCTCCACCAATGCCACTTCCATCTCTGCCACCAAGCATCATTAGATTATTAACTCTAATTTTGTATCCATAATGTTTAACGCCATTGGATTCATAATTGTCGTTAGCAACTCGACCTTCGATTAGAACTTGCTTGCCTTTGGAAAGATATTTTTCTGCCACATCAGCCAAGCCTCCCCATATTTCGATTTTATGCCAATCTGTATTTTCCTTCATTTGACCATCTTTGCCTTTATAGCTTGTGCTTGTAGCAAGTGTAAATACTGCAACTTTTTCACCACTTGGCAAAGACCTTACTTCTGGATCTTTACCTAAATTGCCCACCAAAACTACGTGATTGTAACTTCTACTTCCCATTTTTCAAACCTTTTTTTTAAATAAATAAAAATTTTTACACAAAATTAATAAATTTATGTTAGTTTTAATCGTTATTAGTTTTTTATTTTTAATATTTTTCCAAAAACAATGAGAAAATGGTCAATTGAAGATTCCAACGAAATTTATAATATTTCTGGTTGGGGAAGTTCTTACTTCGGAATAAACGAAAAAGGTAACGTAGTTGTTACTCCAAAACAAAACGGACATAAAATTGATTTGAAGGAGATTGTTGATGAATTAACACTCCGCGATGTATCGATGCCTGTTTTGTTAAGGTTTCCTGATATTTTAGATGATAGAATCGAAACATTAGTGCGGAGTTTCCATAAATCTGCCGAAGAGTATAGTTTTAATGGCAAATATTATACTGTCTATCCCATTAAAGTTAATCAATCGCGACCTGTTGTTGAGGAAATTTTGAGATATGGAACGAAATTCAATATCGGTCTCGAAGCTGGCAGCAAACCCGAATTGCAAGCAATTTTGGCTTTGTCGTCCAATCCCGAAGCATTGATTGTATGCAATGGCTACAAAGATGAAACATTTATCGAATTGGCTTTGCTTTCCCGAAAAATGGGTAAAAATGTGATAATTGTTGTTGAAAAATTCAACGAGTTAAAACTAATTAGCAAAATTGCAAAGAAAATCAAAGTTGAACCATCAATTGGGTTGCGAGTAAAATTGTCATCGTCTGGAAGTGGCAAGTGGGAAGATTCTGGTGGCGATAATAGTAAATTTGGATTAAATTCAGTAGAATTAATAGAAGCAATTGAATTTGCTCGCAAGAATAATTTATTGCAAAATATTGTGCTTGTGCATTTCCATATTGGCAGCCAAGTGACGAATATTCGTAAAATCAAGAATGCAATCCGCGAAGCCTCACAATTTTATGTGCAATTAGCATTGAACGGCTGCAATGTGCAATTTGTAGATATTGGCGGTGGTCTCGGTGTGGATTATGATGGCTCTCGCTCCTCCAATCCAAGTAGCATTAACTATTCAATTCAAGAGTACTTGAATGATGCTATTTTTGCATTGCAGGAAGCAGCAGACAAGCACAATTTGCCACATCCGAATTTGATTACTGAGTCGGGACGTTCCTTAACTGCACATCATTCCGTTTTAATTTTTGATGTTCTCGAAAAAACATCTCAACCAAGTTGGAACTACTCCTACAAAGTTAGCGAGGAAGACCATCCGCATATTCAGGAATTGTTTGAAATATTGGAGTCGCTCACTCCGTCAAATATGTTGGAAAGCTGGCACGATGCACAGCAAATTAGGGAAGAAACTATTGATTTATTTGGGTTGGGCTTGATTGATTTAAAAACTCGTTCTTTGATTGAAAGTTTGTATTGGTCAGTCTCGAGAGAAGTAAACGATTTAGCAAAGAATTTGAAGCATATTCCCGAAGAATTAAAAACACTACCGAAAATGCTATCCGATAAGTATTTCTGCAATTTTTCATTATTTCAGTCATTACCTGATTCGTGGGCAATCGACCAAATTTTCCCAATTGTCCCAATTCATCGATTGAACGAAGCTCCAAAACGCAATGTATCACTCCAAGATATTACTTGTGATTCTGATGGAAAGATTGATAATTTTATTTGGCAAGGAAACTTTCATCATTTTCTACCATTACCTGATTTTTCTACCGATAACCCACTTTATATGGGTGTATTTTTAATTGGTGCTTACCAAGAAATTTTGGGTGATTTGCATAATTTATTTGGGGATACTAATGCAGTGCATATTATCGAAACTTCTGATGGCTACGAAATCCAAAAGATAATTGATGGCGAGACAATTGCAGATGTGCTTGATTATGTGCAATATAATCCCAAAAAATTAGTAAAAGATATGGAATTATGGGTATCATCTGCAATGAAACAAGGTAAAATTACAGCCGAAGAGGGTAAGCAATTCCTAACTATTTACAGGTCGGGCTTGTACGGCTACACTTATTTAACTTAACTT
>DYLM01000090.1:0-5105 GCA_020722095.1 Chloroherpeton thalassium | reverse complement strand
GGCAATGAAAAAGATTGTAAGATATTCTGATATAATTCAACAAAAAACGATTTCGCAAAGAAAGGAAATTGTTAAAGAAGAGAAAATTAACCGCAATCTGATTCTATTACGAAAGCAAAATTTAATGTTAACCAAAGGCGATTCACTTTTTAAAGAAAAAATTATAAAATTTAATTCATACTTAAGAAATAAAGAAGTTTCGGATATTACCAAAATGATTAAGCGTTTCTTAATGCAGGATTAATTAATTGTAATTATTCTTGATGATTAATGAATTTTGCTCAATACAATAATTTTCTTTCTTGGTATTCTTACTATTAGTTGTGATAATTTAGACAAAACTAACTTAAAGTAGTTATTTTATTAATCAATTTTTTTTGTTAATTTTGTATTAATAATATTTGTTTTTCAAATTAAATTTCATAAGGTTAAAAAATGAAAATTTATACATTAATTTTCGCAATAATAATGGCAGCGATATCGCCATATTTCCTTACAGCAGAAGATGTTGTACTTTCTACAGGTAAAAGCTACCTGAATATGTCATTTTACAATTTAGATGAAAAGACTACAAGCACTATAGAATTGAAATCCTGGGACTTGGCATTTGTTGTTGCTGGTCAAAATGGTGCAATTCACATCAATTCGGGTGCTGGCACTAAACTATACGAAGTAGTTGGGAAATCAACAGAAAACTTTGATGACAATATAGACACAACGGGATTATCTACAAACACTGAATTATTCAAGGAATGGAGAGATTCGGATAGCACTTGGGCAATTGGTGCTTTCAATTGTGGTATGAATGGATTTGATGGCAGCGGCGATTTCGGTTGGGGAAGTTACGATATGTCCACTCACGGTATAATCGGAAACAAACTTTTCCTGATTAAAGATTATCTTGGCAATTTCTACAAAATTATGATTGAAGATTTAATTGGGGGAGCTTTCACATTTACTTATAGCAATTTAGATAATTCAAATAAGCAAACTTACGAAATCAAGAAAGCCGACTATCCTAATCAAACACTTGCTTTCTTTAATCTTTCTGACCCAAATAAACAAGTAAAAGCTTTGGAGTTTTGGAGCTTGTGGTTTGGTAAATATGTTGCAACTGTTTATGATAATGATGGCAATCCTGCTCCATATAATGTAAATGGAATTAGAACAAATGCTGGATATGCAACCTTGAAAATGGAAGTTGAAGATCCATCAACAGCCGAAGCTCCTGCAAACTTTGATTTATATTCACCCAAAATTTCCACTATCGGACACGAATGGAAAGCATTAGACGGCAATATGCAATGGTATATTCCTGAAAATTTGGTATATTTTGTTCTTACTCCTGACGAAAAAGTTTACCGCATTTATTTCAAGACATTTGGTGGAATGAGCACAGGCGAAACAACATTTGACGCAACTGAAGTTCACCCAAATTCAATTAGCGAATTTGGAAATACATATTCCTTTACATTGGCTCCAAATGTTGTTGATGGTGGCGAACAAGTGAATTTGCTCTTCAATGCAAGTGCAACAGCTAAAGCAAATGTCAGCGTTTTTGACATTTTAGGAAATGAAGTATTCACTAACACTATCGAAATGACAGGTTTTAACTACTATTCATTCAATCCAAGCTTATCAAATGGTTCTTATTTTGTAAGAATTTCAATTGGTGAAAAATCAGAAATTTTAAGACTAATTGTGCGTTAAGCAAATTAGAAATTAAAAAATAAAATATGATTAGAAAAATCTTATTTTTATTGTTAATTGGTTTGCCTGCAATAGCTTTTGCAGAGCAAACCATTACAATATTAGACAAAACAACAGACAAGCCATTAAGCCCCGCAACCGTTCACATTACAGCAATTGATGGAGCAAATAAGGGCAAAGTTAGTGTGCATAAAAGCGATAAAAAAGGAATTGTAAAGATTCCATTTACGGGGAAGTCTCGCATCTATATTCGATATGTTGGTTATGAGCATATAATTGATACCATCGATGGTAATAAAAACTATACATTCAAAATGCAGCCAACCTCCATTTTATTTCAAGAAATTGTTACAACAGGGCAGTTTACTCCGCAATCGATGCAAAATTCAGTTTATCCCGTGCAAATAATAAACGAGGAAAGGATTGTAACCCAAGCTGCAAGTAATTTACGTGATTTATTGCAAACCCAAATGAATATGAAAATTTCTCAAGATAATATTTTAGGGAGTGGCTTATCCATCAATGGAATTTCGGGTTCGAATGTAAAAATTATGGTTGATGGAGTACCGATAATTGGAAGGCTTCAGGGCAATATTGATTTATCGCAAATTAATATGAATAATATCCAAAAAGTTGAGATTATCGAAGGTCCGATGTCCACAATTTATGGAACTGATGCGTTGGGTGGAGTGATTAACCTAATTTCCAAAAACACTGAAAGTTGCCCTCGATTCGAGCTGTTTGGCAATACATATTACGAAAGCGTGTATTTAGTAAATTTTGATATTGGCACAAGATTTAATGTTTACAATGACCATAATTTTACAATTTCGGGTGCTCGTAACTTTTTTGGTGGATATTCCGAAGTTGATACTTCGCGTCACAAAGAATGGAAACCCAAAATTCAATATCAAGGTGATTTTAAATATGCAACCGAGATTGGAAATGTAAAGCTAAGAGTTAGTTCACGTTATTTTAATGAATACATATTAAATCGCGGACCTCGATTACCATATTATTACGAAAATGCACTTGATGATGAATATAGAACAAATAGATTATCAAATTCTATATTTGCAAATTGGAAAATATCTAAGTATAATGTTTTAGATGTACTAACTGATTACTCCTATTATCAAAGAAGAAAGAACACTTACTTTATGGATTTAACCACACTTGATAGAAAAATGACCCAAAATGAAGGCGACCAAGATACAAATATTTTTGATAATTACTTAATTAGAGCAAATTATAGCTGGGATAATCCTTACAATTTGATTTCAGCAATGGCTGGGATCGAGCTGAATTACGAAACAGCCGAAGGCAGACGTATCGAAGACACTCGCCAAGAGGTGGGAGATTATGCAACTTATCTAAATTTAAATTACCGACCATTCGAAGAGCTTCAAATTCAGCCCGGAGTTCGGTTTATTTATAATACTGATTACGAAGCTCCTATTATTCCTTCAATTAATTTGAAGTATAATTTATTCGATAATTTTACTCTACGAGCCAGTTATGCCAAAGGCTTCCGTGCTCCATCTCTTCGCGAATTATATTACATATTCGTTGATATTAATCATAATATTCTTGGAAATGCTAATTTGAAAGCGGAAACTTCTGATTCGTGGAACGCATCGATTGATTACAGACATACCTTTGAAAATTCTCTACTTACAACTACATTCAAAACATTTTACAATGATATTCGAAACTTAGTTGATTTTGCAATAGTAAATGCAACAGATGGGTTATATTCTTACATTAATGTTGGTAAAAACAAGACTATTGGAGGAGATATATCTTCAAATTATTATTCCAAAGATTTTTCTATTAACTTAGGTTTTGCTTACATTGGTTGGTATAATAATTTGACCGAGAGTAGCAATACGCCTGAATTTACTTTTTCGCCCGAGTTGCAGACTAATTTTACATATAGATTACCTTTTGCTAAAATGGTACAAATAGCAGCTTATTATAAATTTACTGGTAAATTGCCAAGGTATGGAATAACTATTGATGAAGCAAATAACGAGGTTCTTGTATTATATGAAACATCAAGTTATAATATGTTGGATTTAACTGCGACTATTAGTGTTTGGGAAAATAAAATAACTTGGCAAGTCGGTGCAAAAAACTTGTTTGATATTTCAAAAATCCAGCAAAGTCAACAAGTTGTGCAAGGAGCTCACGTTTCGGGAGCAACAAATATGCCGATTGGATGGGGAAGAACTTACTTTACAAGTATAAAATTCCAAATTAACTAATTTTCAATTAGATAAATTCAAATAGTGAAAATTAATATCAAACACTCTGAATTATGAAAAAATTTTATATATTATTTTTTATTGTTGCACTTTCTATGGTTTCCTGCATTCCTGAAGAAAGCCCGATACCTCCTCACCAATCAGGAGACGTGCTAACTGGCAGTGCAGAAATGGGAACTTTATACCTAAATCAAGTTTATTTTAGCTTGAAAGAAAGAAAAGTTGTATCAACAAATAAATTTACGGACTTCGACCTTGAGTTTTCTTGCTTGCCCGATACATTTGCAATCAAATTGAATGGAGCAAGGTTTATGAAGGTGCATAATACAGGCAAAGTAAAATTTGATGAAGTCGGCACGCAAGACACTGCCTCGTTGGACGAAACTCAATGGTTATATGACAATCCTTTCGGTAAATTAGACTCAACTGCTATTGGAACTTGGTGGGAAACCAAGAATGGGAATACATTAATTTCCAAGCAAGAAGTTTACATAATTAATCGTGGAGTAACCGAAAAAGGCAAACACACAGGGTATAGGAAGTTTCAAATTTTGGGAGTTGAAGATAACACTTATTTCATAAAAGTCTCTAATTTAGATGGGACAAATTTAGTGGAATTAGAAATTCCAGTTAATCCCAAGAAGAATTTCGTACAAATTAGCTTCAATTCGGGGGCGGTTATTACCGAATTAGAACCCGATTACGACCAATGGGACTTGTGCTTTACTAAATACACCGATTTGCTTTATACCAATGAAGGTGATGCAATGTGGTATAGCGTTACGGGTCCTTTAACTAATCGTAGATTTGTAAAAACTTCGGTGGATACATCTTTCAATTTTGAAGAAATTAAATATGAAAATGTACTTGATTTAATATATTCGCAACACATAAATACAATTGGACACGAATGGAAGTGGTTTGATTTAGGCAAAGGCGCTTATATTATCAATCCAAAAATAAATTACGTGCTTCAAACTGCAAATGGTATCTACAAATTGCATTTTACTGGATTTTACAATGATGCTGGTGAAAAAGGCTATCCAAAGTTTGAATATCAGTTGTTGTAATTACATCTTTTCGAGTAATTCTAAAACAGGGGTTTCCATCTTTGAAAAAGCAAACCAC
>DYLM01000196.1 GCA_020722095.1 Chloroherpeton thalassium | reverse complement strand
CTATCTTCTACTCTCTACCCTCAAATTCCATCATCTACCCTCTATCATCTATCGTCTAGTTTTTAATTAAATCCTGGTATCCTCAATATATTCACTCCAATTAAGCGAAGTATAAACACCGAGAATATAATCAGCATCAGCCCCATTATACAGCTTGTGATCATCTCTTGAGCTTTTTTCAGCTTTTCCGGATTACCTTGCGATGACTGCATCATAAAGGCGGCATAGATTATACAAAGCAAAGCAAATCCTCCGGCTAATCCTATTCCGATTCCAAATACGGTTTTTTGAATAAACGATTTTACATCAGTATAGACACATCCTATGCCGGTCCATACACCGCCGTTATTGGCACAATTTAGACACTTGAGTGACTGATCGGTACTGCCTTGCCTTTGACAAAAAGGTTCTAATGCCTCCAAATAAATACTTGGGTTAATGGTAATATTTGATCTAATACATTTACAATTTGGGTCGTTAAAATCAGCTGTTGAAGGAATACTTCCTGACTGACAAACTAACACATCTGATTTATTATTAAATAATTTATAATAAAAATCTGTCAACGGTTTTACATAGGTATCCAATTGATATTGAAGAAAAAGCTTTAACGGATCTAAAATAACCGATAATGGACCGACGTTTGGTGGAATAAACTTTGCATCCAGTGGGCGGCAACATTTATTGCTAACGGGATTATCTGGATTTCCACAATTAATCCCCGGAATAGAAATATCTAGTTGATTGTTTTGGGCAAAAATAACACCATTTAAAAAAAACAAAAAAGAAAAAAATAATATCAAATAAAAAATTGTCTTTTTCACCATACCATAATTTTATACTAACAAAATTTCATTTCTTTTTCCCACTCATTTCATCCATTGCATCTTTAATATATTTCCAAATAATAAAAGCGATTACTATTGGTAAGAATTGATTAACAACATCAAAAGCAATTGCCTTAAAGTCTCCCCCAAACTCTTTTCTAAATCTCGCCGCCGTCCATTCAAAATCGGTAACTAATTTTTTACCGAATTTAACTCTTTTACCCAAAATATTGATATATTTATCCTCATATCTTGGACCGACGCTTTTATCGTATGCCTTAAAAGGCAAAATGTTATAAGATTCAAGAGCAACTGCAAAACGATCTATGTCCCGACTATCCCACTCCCAAACTGCTGATGATCTGCCGGCATATTCGGCCGCCATTGAATTAAT
>DYLM01000089.1 GCA_020722095.1 Chloroherpeton thalassium | reverse complement strand
CCTTATTAAATTATTAAAATTAGAAAATAAGGTTATTGGTTTGGTTTGGTTCATTTCTTTCTACTAAGGTTAGTAGGTTAAATAAGGTTTTAAAATGTTTTTATTTAGTATTTTCCAAAAAATCAACTTATGATACAGCGTTGCTGTCATTCCCACGAAAGTGGGGATCCATCAATCAGCTCTGGCAGTGGATTCCTGTTTGCACGGGAATGACAATCTTGAAATATTTTGGACTTATGAGACAGCCTCTATAAGTTAATTAATAGTTAATTTTTACTGAATTTATCGTAATTTTTGTCGGAATTACGAATTACACAATGTATGTTACAAATCGCTTGGTCAGCATTTTTAATAATGATTTCGGCAACAACTATTCTTCTAAAGTGCTAATATCTCCAACGTCCAAATTTAATGCTCTTGCTTTTAATACACGTCGCATTATTTTACCGCTTCTTGTTTTGGGAAGTATGTCAACAAAAGTTATCGATTCTGGTCGGGCAATAGGTCCCATTGCATTAGCAACGTGGTCTTTGAGCTCGTTTTCTAAATCTGGAGTAATTGTAAAATCTTTTTTCAAAATAACATAAGTGTGGATGGCATTTCCTTTAAGGTCGTGTGGAAGTGCAATTGCTGCAGCTTCTGCCACACCAGGATGGCTAACAAGGGCGCTCTCAATTTCGGCAGTTCCTAATCTATATCCACTAACTTTAATAACATCATCACTTCTGCCAATTATCCAGACGTAACCGTCTTCGTCAATTTTAGCGGCATCTCCTGGATGGTACCATCCAAATTTCTCGAATCTCTTCCAGTAAGTATCAATCCATCTTTGGCGATCTTCGTGCACGCAACAAGCCATTCCGGGCCAAGGCGACTTAATAACTAAATTTCCTTGCTCATTTGGATGAACCTCGTTACCTTCATCATCAACAACCCCAACTTTTATTCCAAAAAATGGTTTTGTTGCGCTTCCGGGTTTTAGTGGGAATATTGGCAATGGTGTAATCATATGTCCGCCTGTTTCGGTTTGCCACCAAGTGTCAATAATCGGGCATTTTTTGTTACCTACTACTTCGTAATACCATTTCCAAGCTTCTGGATTAATCGGCTCGCCTACTGTCCCAAGCAAACGTAGCGACGAAATATCGTGACGCTTTACCCACGATTCTCCAAATCTCATCAAACCACGAATTGCAGTTGGTGAAGTGTAAAGAATTGTGATGCCAAATTTCTCTATCATCTGCCACCAACGATTTGGATAAGGATGATTTGGTGCTCCTTCGTATAAAAATGTAGTTGCTCCAATAAGCAATGTCCCATAAACAATATAGCTATGCCCAGTTATCCAACCTGGATCGGCAGCAGTCCAAAATCTATCTTCGGGTTTGATGTCGAGCACCATTCGTGCAGTTGTAGAAGTATAAACAGAATATCCGCCGTGAGTATGCACCAAACCTTTTGGTTTGCCAGTCGAGCCAGATGTGTAGAGCAAGAATAGCGGATCGGTAGCAGACATTACTTCTGTCGGACATTTTATTGAAGCAATGGGCAGTGATTTTAAGTCGTGGAACCAATAATCTCGTCCAGAAATCATTTCCACTTCATGCCCAGTTCTCTTTACTGTTATAACTACTTGAGTGTAAGGATTATCTTCTAATGCAGTATTAACAACACTTTTAAGATTAACAATTTTGCCCTTTCGGAAGCCACCATCAGCAGTAATTACCACTTTGCTTTTAGCAGCCTTGATTCTTTCTCCTAATGCTTCGTGGCTAAAACCCGCATAAACAACGCTATGGATTGCCCCAATTTTTGCTGTTGCAAGCATAGCGAAAATTTGTTCGGGTATCTGTGGCATATAAATTGTAACTACATCCCCACGCTTAACTCCCATACTTTTAAGTATATTAGCAAATATGCTAACTTCGCGATTTAATGCGTGATAGGAATATACTTTTACGTCGCCGTTTTCCCCTTCCCACACAAATGCGATTTTATTCCGTGTTGAAGTTTTTAAATGCCTATCAATTGCATTGTGAATAATGTTTGTTTTGCCACCAACAAACCATCTGTAGAAAGGAGCATCAGAGGAATCTAATACCTTTTCGTAAGGTTCGTACCACTCGAGTTGTTTGGCTTGCTCTGCCCAAAATTCTTCGGGATTTTCAATCGAGAATTTGTAAGTATTCTCGTATTCTTTGACTGTAGCGTAGTCTAAGACTTCTTGCGATGGATAGTAAATACTTTCTGCACTCATATTAACCTTTAAATTTTAATTTGAAAAATTTATTAATTGCGTATATAAATTAATAAAAAATTTTGAATTATGATACAAATTTAAAAAATTTTTTTTTATTATCTTAACTTTATGTTTTTTATGTTAATTAGAAAAAGTTTTTATAATAAATTTGCTTGAGATTATTTTAAATTTTCAATGTGCAATTTGATTTTTTAAATTAATATTATTGGAGTGCAGTTCCATCCTGAATCATTTATTACACAGTGTGGAAGTCAACTCTTTGAAAATTGGCTAAATTTAATATAAAAATAAAATAAATTCAAAGTTGCCGATATTTTAATTATTGTTTAATTATAATATTTTACTAAATTTGTATTATCTACTATCGAGGTTTTAGCGAATTTTATCTACATTGTAATATTTTTCAATTTTAATTGTCTTATCTGTAAATAGAGGTGTTGCAATGAAGTTAAAACCGATGATAATTAATGTTTTTGTAGTTTGCTTACTTTTCCTTATTGGTTCAAACTTATTTGGAAAGAATTCAGATATAATCAAGAAAGTCAGTAATGATAAGCAATTATCATTGCAATACATTAGTAATCTGCCCGAAGAAATTAAATTAAACTTTGTTCAATTAGAACCCCAAGCTCGTTTGTGGCGAATTGGTGATGATTTTGCCTTGATTAGAGAAGAATTAATTTCTGTGCCATATCCTACTGGTTTTAAATTAACATCTGCAATTTTGTCTAAATCTATAACATTGAATAATATCCAAGCGGGAATCGACCAAGCATTTGCTGATAATATTCCATATTTTGAACCTCATAATAGTAGTAATAATTTTCAATTATCACCAAAAAATCCCGTTGCAATCGAATATGTTGGAATTGGTGGTAATCGACATTTAGCAAAATTATATATTTTGTCTGCATATTTCTCAACAGCAACTCAAACTACATTTATCCCAAAATCTATTAATATTAATATTAATTTTTCGGAATTAATTTTACCAAAAGACCCATCACCAATCCATAATATTGGAGTGAACAATTCTATTAACTACGATGAAACCCAATTATTTACAATTAATAAAGTAGTTTCCAAAAAGAAAATATTGCCTAAATTACAAGCAGACAATAAGCAATTTGTTCGTATCGAAGTAGCAGAAGAAGGTATTTATAAAATTGATGCTTCCCAATTAAGTTCATTAGGCATAAATTTGTCCCAAATTGATGTAAATACAATTAAAATATTAGGAAATGGTGGCAAACCGCTCTCAGAAAATGTTAATTTGGGGCAAAAAGAACTTGCAAAAGAGCAAGAAATTATAGTAAATACTAAAACAGATGGCTCTCTGGAAAATATTCTATTTTATGGGGCGGCAACAAGTGGTTTCGAGATTAGACAAGGTAAAGTTAAACGTTATAATAATCCATACTCAAACAATAATTATTATATATTAACTTGGGGCGGTGCAAATGGCAAACGAGCCGAAGCATTAGAGCCACCTTCGGGAGAAGTGCAACTTAAGCCAACTACTTATTATCATAGAATTTACAAAGAAGAAGAACTCACCAATCCCTTCACAAAGCCTGCTGGTAGAACTTGGTTCGGTTCCTCGATGTTTCCCATAACTTTGACTGATGTATTGCATAATTTAGATAGAACTCAACCAGTTTATGCTACTTTTTCCCTTGCACACCGAGCAGGCTCTTGGGGTAATTTTACAATCTACCAAAATGGTACAAAAATTCAAGATCTGGGTGTTTCAAGTGTTGCAATTAAGGATTATGGTCATGCAAAACGAGGTTTCGCTAATGTTGCAATTAATTCAGACCTTATACCAAGTGATGACCGAAGTGTTTTCAGAGTGGAATACGAAAATGATGGTAGTTCTACTACTGCAATACCTTTTTTTGATTATTACCATATTGCATATCCACGAAATTTTTATGCAATTGATAATGAATTAGGTTTTTACTCAAATATAGAACAAAAAGGAATAACTGAATATAGCATTAATGGCTTTGAAGGTAATTTAATTGGATATGATTTGACCGACATTCGCAATCCAAAATTATTGAAAAACTTATCTTCCACTAATGGACTTTTTATTTTTCGTGCTGTTTCCGATTCAATTTTACATCGATATTATATTTCAGGAAAAACAAAGTCTGCTAAATTGGAAGTTGGACAATTTGAGAATATTTTGACAGACAATGGAGAAAATGCAATTCTTATTACTCATCAATCGCTACTAAATTCCGCAAATAAATTCAAAGAATACCGCGAAAGTAATTCAGATTACAAAATTAAAATTGTTACAACCGAAAGCATCTACAATGAACTGAATGGCGGGACGCAAGACTTAACAGCAATACGCAATTATTTGCAATATGCTAATGAAAATTGGAAAAATCCTTTGCAAAGTATCATACTTTGGGGTGATGGACATTTTGATTTTCGGGGTATTCAGTATAAAGCAAATAACTTTGTTCCTTCTTATCAAAGTATAGACGAGGATTTAGATTACTTTAGCGAAACAGATGATAGTTATGCGACAGATGATTTCATTGCTTGCTTAGTTGGAGAAGACAATATTCCCGATGTTCCATTTGGACGAATTACAATTAATTCTGATAAAGAGGGCTTGGAAACTATAAATAAAATAGAACATTACGAGAATGCATCCTCTATTGATGATTGGAGAATGCGACTTTTACTGATGGCAGATGACGGAATTGGCGAAAATTACGAGGGCGATACACATACGGATTACTCCGAAAAATTATTTCGCAATAATGTGCCAGATGAACTCATTACTGATAGAGTGTATTTAGTGGATTATCCATCTGAAAATATTCCGGGCGGTAGACGCAAACCCGCCGCAACCGAAGCAATGCTTTATTATCTCAATAATAAAGGGGCTGTTGTGTGGAATTATATTGGACACGGTAATCCAAGAGTGCTTTCGCACGAGGAAATTTTTAACCGTGATGTTCACGTCAATAAATTTACTAACATAGATAAATTAACATTTATGGTTGGTGCAACTTGTGATTTTGGCAGATTTGACGATCCCCAAATCAAAAGTGGGGCAGAGGAATTATTTTTAAGCAAAAGTGGCGGAGCAATTGGTGTAGTAACTGCAACCCGCGTAGTTTATGGTTCTTACAATGACCAAATTAATCAGCTATTATTTAATAAACTCTTATATCGCAATCCCGAAACAAATCAATATTGCTCACTTGGCGAAGCAGTTTTATTGGTTAAGCAAACTTACTTCCGCACTAACGACCGCAAATTCTTTTTGCTTGGCGACCCAACTATGAAACTTCTATTGCCTGAATATAAAATTAATATTACAAGTATAAATAAAAATGAAATATCGGATACTTCACAAATAGTTCACCTGCAAGGATTGGAAAAAGTGGAAATCAAAGGCGAGATAATCAATCCACAAACCGAGCAAATTGCCGCAGATTTCAATGGGAATGTGTGGGTAACTATGTATGATGGTGATGTTTATGTGCAAACAAAAGATAATTACGAAAATTCAGACATATATCGTTTCCAGAAACTTGGCGCTGCTTTAAATAGAACAACCGTAGAAGTTCTGAATGGTAAATTTACAGCATCGTTTCTTATTCCGCAGGATATTAGTTTTTCCGATAGTTTGGGTAGAATTTATGCTTATGCAATTTCTGATAAAAACATTTTTGCCAAAGGTGCAACACGAAGATTTATTATTGATGGAATTTCTACAACTGATATTATTGACAGAAATCCACCAACTGTTGAAATTTTCTTGGATTCCCGCAATTTCAAATCGGGCGATGTAGTATCAACTAATCCATTATTGATAGTAGATTTGTATGATGAAAGCGGAATAAATTCCACAGGTCTGGGAATTGGTCATTTAACCGAATGTTGGATTGATAATAATCCAAATTCAATGAATTTAACTAATGAGATTAAAAATTCATTTGACAAACCAAATTATTCTACGATTGAAGTTGTTTTGAATGGATTAAGTGCTGGGTTACATACATTGAAATTACGCACTTGGGATGTGTTCAATAATTTCACAATGAAGGAAGTTGCGTTCACTATTCCCGACTCGAATGCAGCGGGCGTAATCAAGAATGAGCTGATTTTCCCAAATCCATTCAATTCAAATGGAGCGACTATTAGATTTAACCACAATTTGGCGCCGCCAGTTTATGGGAAAATGGTAATTTATAACTTGTTCGGACAAATAGTGCAAGAAATTGAACAAACTTTTACAAATTACAATTCTGGGGAATTTACTTGGGATGCAAAAGATAAAAGTGGGAGAGAAGTGTCGGAAGGAGCATATTATTTCCAGATAATCTTGCAAAGCGAAACAGGAAATTCAGCAAAATCGCATTCAGTTTATGGAATTTTAAATAAATAATTAATTAATTAAATTAAAACAGAATAAAATTCGTTTTATTCTGTTTTAGTTTTCAATAAAATTTGTTGGTATAATTATTGATAAAAATCTCTACACCTTAAATATATAGAATCGGAGGAAAATAATGAGAAACCTTAAATGGTTTGCAATGACAAGTGTCATATTTGTTGTAATTTTTGCAAATACTAATAGAATATTCGCACAAGCAGGTGGCTCATCAGTACCATTTTTATTAATTTCACCAGATGCTCGTATGAGCGGAATGGGTGAAGTTGGCACAGCAATAGCAGACGACATAAATGCAGTTTATTGGAACACTGCCGGATTGGCTTTTATGGATTATTTCCCAAAAACTAATGAATTTGACGAATATGAAGTGCAAGCACCTTATCGTCAAGTAGCATTGTCGTTTTCGCCTTGGTTGCCCCAGTTCAATGCAGATTTATTCTATAGTTATGGTACTATTGGGCAATATTTTGATGATTTGCAAGGTACAGTTGCATTCAACTTTACTTTTATGAATCTTGGTGAATTTACAAGAACTAATATTAAAGGTGATGTAGAAGGTAAGTTTATTTCCAATGAATTTGCCGTGGGACTTTCGTACGGAACGATTATCGCTCCTGATTTAGGCGTTGGATTTCAATTGAAATATATTCGCTCCTCGCTGGATCCAAAAACAGACCAAAGTGGCGAAACAGGTATAGGTTATAGTGGTGGATTCGACTTGGGACTTTTATGGAAACCACAAGAATTGCCTTATATCGAAGATATGCTTTCGCTTGGTGTAAACTTAAAGAATATTGGACCAAAATTGACATATAAAAGAGATTCCGACCCATTGCCAACGTCTTTGAATTTAGGAACTGCCATCAAAGTACTTGACGATGAATTCCATAATTTGAAAATTGCAGCAGATGTATCCAAATTATTAGTAAAGCGAGATAGTATCGACTCCGACCCATTGCCAAAGTCATTGATTACTGCTTGGGAAAATCCAGGTGTGGAATTTGCTATTGGTGCTGAATATTGGTACGAAGATGTTGTGGCATTGCGTGCTGGTTACTTTACCGAGCCATCAGATCTGGGCGACAGAAAGTACTGGAATTTTGGAGCAGGCATTCGTTATAGTATTTTTGAATTAGATTTCAGCTTTATCAATACAATAGAAGCAAATCACCCATTAGCAAACACAATGCGGTTCTCGATGCTTGTAAATTGGCGATAGAGAG
>DYLM01000195.1 GCA_020722095.1 Chloroherpeton thalassium | reverse complement strand
TCTTTTATCAAGCTATTTTAATTAGTTATACTATTTTTCTTGGGTAACTAAATATTTTTTTTGAGAAATTTGATTTTTAAAGGAAAAGCTATTCGGATTTGGGCTTGATTACCGACAGTCTCCTAGCATTAGGCATAACGTTTTGCAGCTACCCGAAGTGGCGATTTCGAAGCACTTCACTGTCAACCAAGCACAAACTTGGATAGAAGCACAAAGCTTAATTTAAGCACTGAACCGCCACTTTTGGGTAGGTGCTATTACCAGCCGTTTTTCTGTCATTTTATTTGTAACCCAATTCTGTCATTATCTATATACAAGTTCTTTTCTTGCTCTTTATTAGTGTCAAAAATGAATGGTTTAATTTCATTTGTAATACCGTCTTCTGCATAATCTCTTATTGCAATTGGCAGAATTAATCTTGGTCTATAAAACTCAAGAATTTCAAAGTGCCAAAAATGTCTGAACGCAAATTTGTCAGAGAATAATTCAACTTCATAAAATTTTTCACCCTGAATTTCTATTTCTCTGTAGTTGAAATATTTTTCGTTTAAAAATTCTGCAAGTCCACTGTAATATTGTCGAGTTAGCTTTTTCAATAATTCATTATCGTAAGGAATATTGTCATTATATGGGTCGTGATATTTACATTGAACATTATTGTAAAGGTTATAAGAAACACAAGCAACAGAAAAATTAACAGGAATTCCGCCTGTTTGAGATTGTGCTTTGTGATTTGTCATATTACCGTGTCCGCCAGAATAACCTTTTGCTTCGATAGCAAACATTGAATTTTGCTTGTATGCAAGTAAGTCAGGTCGTCCAACATTCAGTGGCATATTCCTTAATCTCATTGCGGCTTCATAGTTTACAGTAAAAATACTTTGGTCAATTCGTTTAGATAAATAGTCAGCAATTGCTTTACCTGCAAGATTTGAAAATTGTCCTTTTTCAGTTGGGTCGGAAAGTTGAATTGGAGGTTCCGAAAACCTATTGTTGTTAAACGCTTGTCTTTGCACATAATCTTTGTAATGAAAAAACATTGAAAGTGTCCGAATAAGTTTTTGCGGTCGTGGAGCAAAACCTTGTCCAGCAATAGCTAAATGTTTTGCAAAAGCAATTCGTGTCAAGTTGTGAGTTTGATTAGAAATTGTCCCTGCGGTGTCTTTATATTCTACTGTTAAATTCATTATAATGTCCACCTTTGTCAAGACCAAATATAAATTTTTCCTTATTACATT
>DYLM01000088.1 GCA_020722095.1 Chloroherpeton thalassium | reverse complement strand
CAAGAATAAATTAATTAATTATATAATATGATTAACAATTACGAATTACGAATTAACAATTACGAATTAACAATTAGCAATTACGAATTACGAATTTTCAAATTTTCAAATTAATGTATGAAATATCGTCAATTTAAAATAATGGGAATCCTCAATATAACTCCCGATTCATTTTCTGATGGAGGAAAGTTCTTTAGTGTTGCTGATGCAATGCAACAAGTGGAATTGATGGTTGCAAACAATGTGGATATTATTGATATTGGTGGCGAAAGCACTCGACCAAATGCTATTGCCATCAGTCCGGAATCAGAAATATCACGAGTTTTACCAATAATTATTGAAATCAGAAAGAATTTTCCAAGCATTAAATTATCAATAGATACTACAAAGTATGATGTGGCAAAAGCCGCATTAGATGAGGGCGTTGAAATAATTAACGATATTTCAGGGTTGCAATTCGAGCCACGATTTTTGGAATTGGCAAGCGAATACGATGCGGGTTTGGTGATAATGCATATCAAAGGCACACCTCGCACGATGCAGGGTAATCCAAAATATGATGATGTAGTAAAAGAAGTGTATGATTTCCTTGCTGATAAAGTTGCACTTGCAAAAAGTTATGGTTTAAAGAAGCTTTGGATAGATCCAGGAATTGGCTTTGGAAAAACTTATTCCCATAATATTGAATTATTGAAAAATCTGTATAAATTTAATGATTTGCAAACACCATTACTTTTAGGATTATCACGCAAATCTTTTTTGAAAAATATTGTGCAAGAAGAAATTCCCGAAAACCGAGATTTAGCAACTGCATTAATCCACTCCCTTTTATTAAGTTCGGGAGTGGATATAGTGCGAGTGCATAATGTTATGTATCTCAATACTTTACGAAAACTAATGAATGCAATTGGGTAAGAAAATTAATCCTCTTTCAGCAATTTTGAATCGTTTTTTAGAGCTTTTTTGGCATTCAGAGAAGTAACTACTTTTTTACCTGTTTTTGCTTCTAATTCAAGCCGAGCAACTTTGGCTACATTCCCACCTTGTTGAGCAACTTTCTTGCTTTCCTCGAATGTTTGGGGTTCCACAGCTTGCGAAATATCTTTGGTAGAGGCTTCTGCAAGCATATTTAAAATAAGCTCGGTATTAGTCATATTGTCCCGCAAGTTTTCTTTTTTCAAACCTTTGAGAACTTTATATTCTTTGGTAGAATTGCCCGACCAAGCCTTAGTAATGATGTCGGTCAAAGTTGCAAATTGCTGTCCTTCTTTTATGCCTCGTTTTCTCCATTCGTCTGTTAATTCTTTGCGAATCTCGATACTTTTCAGTCTTTGGTTTATCCAATTTTCGGAATAGCCTAATTTTAAATATTGCTCCAATGCTCTATCAATAGTCAATTCAGGATCTTGCATTTCGTCTAAACGTTCAGAAGCAATTTGTGACAACCAAAGTTTAAATGGTTCAGCCTTTGGCGATGGAATAGACTGGATTAGTCGGAATAATTGCTCTTGGTCTGCAACATCTGTTTGATAATATTTCCCATCAGATGATTGCATTTTCAGTTGACTACAATTTGTAGCCAACTGACTTCCTTCTTTTTTTAATCTAAGCTTTAGCACACTCCAATACTTTCGGGGATTTGGACTTTCAGTCAAGACTTCAATAACATCAATTACTGAAAAATACCATTTTTCTTGCTCTTCGTCCCAAAGTGTGCGGACTTTTTTTTCTTCAAATATCTTTATTGAGTTTTCTTGTTTCATTTTAATCATAATTTTTATTAATAATACAAATGCTATTTTTTCTCAGCATCTACCACAATCAACACCTTGTCAGTATCTACTTGCTCTTTTTCTAAGCAATTAACCGCAGTAATTGTACCAGCAATACTTGAATAAAGAGTAGTTTCCATCTTCATTGCTTCTATGATGACAAGCGGGGCAGATTCGGCAACTTCATCGCCTACCGAAACAAGTACTTTCACAATGCTACCGGGCATTGGAGGTTTGATTTCCTCTACCGACAAATTAGCACCACTGGCTCCGTCAGCACCAAAATCCTCATCTATTCTATCAAATTTAAAAGTATGACCATCAAGATTTACAAATACAAATAGTTGATTGCTCCAAACACTCACATTTATCTTTTTATTATTTAAATTAGATGAATAAGTATTATTATCCAACTTTTTAGCAGCAATTTCAATAAGTTCATTATTAATATTTGCTTTAATTAAATTATCTTCACCAAAAGAGCCATCTACTGTGAATATTTCATTATTATATTTTAATTTCATAATTCTCCCTTAAATTATTTCCCATTTTCCAATTTCTAACCAAGGATTGGATTCAGTTATTTTAGTATTAAGTGCAGCAATATTTGTTTTTGTATTGTTATCCGCAACAATTGCAAATGCTTTTGCCATATTAATCAACTCTTCGGTTGGCTTGGATTGAATTGTATGTGTATTCAAAAAACCAGTATCAATATTCCCAGCGATATAATCTTCGTTTTCCAATATTTTTACAAGATATGGAATTGAAGTTTTTACGCCCATTACAACATTATCCTTCAATGCTTGAATCATCTTCTTCCGTGAATCTTCACGATTCTCGCCAAAAGTAATTAATTTTGCCAATATCGGATCATAGAATATTGGCACTTCAAAGCCCGATTTCACACCATTATCATAACGCACACCTAAGCCAGTTGGCTCTTTGAAATAATGGATTTTGCCGGGACTTGGCATAAAATTATTTTCGGCATCTTCAGCGTAAATTCTGCATTCCAAAGAGTGACCAATTTGCTTAATATCTTCTTGCTTATAAGGCATTTGCTCACCAAGTGCTAACTTCACTTGCAATTTAACTAAATCTACTCCTGTGGTCATTTCTGTAATAGGATGTTCCACTTGGATACGTGCATTTACTTCCAAAAAGTAATAATTCAGATTTTTATCAACTAAAAATTCCACCGTGCCAACACTATCATAATTGGCTGCTTTTGCAACGGCCACAGCCGTATCTCCCATTTTCTTGCGTAATTCGGGAGTAAGAATTGGCGAAGGAGTTTCTTCGATAATCTTTTGATGCCTTCTTTGAATTGAACATTCCCTTTCGTAAAAGTGAACCGCATCGCCAAACTTATCGCCTGCCACTTGAAATTCAATATGACGAGGAGATTCAATGTATTTCTCCAAGAAAATAACATCGCTTCCAAATGCAGAAATAGATTCTCGCATTGCAGCTTCCACACTTGCTTGAAGGTCATCAGCATTCCAAACAACACGCATTCCTTTTCCACCGCCACCATCAGAGGCTTTAACAAGTACGGGGAAACCTATTTCATTTGCTGCTGCAATAAACTCATTAATATCTGTGCTGCTGCCTTTCATCCCAGGACATACAGGCACTCCCGCTTCAATCATCTTTATTCTTGATTGAACTTTGCTTCCCAATAACTTCATCGCCTCGGGTTTTGGACCAATAAAAGTTAAGCCAGCGGCTCTTACTTTCTCGTTAAATTCCCATTTCTCAGATAAGAATCCATATCCAGGATGAATAGCATCGCAACCTGAATCGAGAGCTACTTGTATCAATTTATCTTGATTTAGATACGACTCTGCTGGCACAGAATTGCCAATAAATATGGACTCGTCAGCTATTTCGCGATGCAATGCACCTGAATCGGCTTCGGAATAAACCGCAACCGTGGTTATTCCCATCTCTTTTAATGATTTGATTATTCTAACCGCTATTTCTCCACGGTTAGCTACCAGTATTTTTTTAAACATCTATTTCCTTTGTTTTATAATGATCATTTTATAACATTTAATTATTAGAAAAATTGTTGTCTATCAGAACCTGCAACTTGTATTCCCCCTCTCGGAGGGGGTTAGGGGGAGGTTCTGATTAAAACATTCTTTTCATTCACTGCCCAAGTCCTCAACCCCCTGCCCCCTTCCTGTCCCGACTTGTCGGTGATCCATAAATGGAGAGGGATTTAGGGTGAGGATTTGATTAAAACAATTTTTATATAAATAACTTAATACTTAAATAAATATATTTTTGCAATTTTCTAAATTACAAATTAATGATTTTTTCCGTATACAAATTCAAACATCGCATCAAAATTTAACTTTAATTCTTTTTCAAATTCAAGCAGTTCATTTTTATCCCAGGACATCTCTGCAATCCATTCTAATTCACTTTTTGTTAATCGAGTGAAAAACAATCGAGCTGTAAAACTCTCCTGATTTGGATGCAACTTTGAAACAATCCAAGCATAAAATTTCATTTGCAATGAATAATATTCAACCTTTTCGGCATATTGTTCACCATCTTTTATATTATTATTCTTCCAATCCCAAATTTCATATTTGCCATTTTCATCTCGGTAAAGTAAATCAATATGCACATCAAAATAATGATTCTCCCAAAAATAATAAAGCGGATATTCAAATTGTGAGGAAAGAACATATTTCAACTTTTTCTGGATAAAATCACTTGCAAAAATATCAGCAATTTCGTTCGCTATATCCTCGATGTAATCATTGGGTTCTTCATCAGTTATCTGAAAATATTGCCTTGCTACTTCGGCTTTTAATAAATCAAATTGAACTTTCTCATTTATAATCCATTCATTACAAACAGCAATCGTATTATGCAAAATAGTGCCACGTTGTGCTCCAGTGATTCCTGTACTTTTTGCATATTTTGGGTTGTCAATTTCCTGCAAACCAAGCACATATTTATTCATATATTCATCAGGATCGTGTAAAAATACCTGCAATTTAGTAGCTGATATTTTATCCTCGGGCAAGTCGTACTCAACTTGTTCGAGCATCAACTTTGGCTCAAAAATTTCATTAGTTACTTTGTATTTATTTGGCTCTAAATCAATATAATTATATAAGATTTCCACTTCGTAATTTATTGGAATTTCCTTGATAATATTATTATTTATAGTTCGGATTGTATCTTCAAACACTACAATTTGCTTTTCTGAACCTGTATTTGCTTCCGTTTCGGTGATTTCTGCCTCATCTTCTTCGTCATTTTTGCGATGATTCAACAAATTGACATTCATTTCTCCAAGTTTTCTATCCAAATATGGAAAATAATATCTACCAAAACCATTCCGAGCGGATTGCTCGGAAAATTTACCATTACGGATAATTAAAGTGCTTGAAATAATCAATAAATCTTTTGCACGGGTTGCTGCCACATAAAATAATCGCTTTTTTTCTTCTTCTTCAACTTGCTTAAAATATCTTTTTGCAATTGGTTCCAACGGAGAGGCGACTTTTTGTTTGGCATTTTCAGTAAAAATATTAAAATTTAATTTAAAGTAATAATCTTTATATGCAAAGTATTCCACGCCCTGCTTTTCCGTATGATTGGCATTATATATCACTACTACAGGGAATTCCAAGCCTTTTGCCTTATGTATTGTCATTATGGATACTGCTTCGTTGTCATCAAAATCTGAATCAACTTCCACTTCGTCATCGGCTTGGATTTCGTTAAGTTCCTCCATAATTTCATCAAAAGTAATTATCCCTGATTGTACAATTTTCCTAATTAAATTTTGCAATTTTTTTATATTTGATTTGAAATAATTCAAATATGGTGAGCCCAAAAACTTGTTTTCGTATTCAGTATTCTCTAAAATATAAACCATTAAATCATAAGTATTTAGGAATTGTGCTTTGGCGATTCCGTCCTTGATTGTATCGATGGCATCTATAACTGATTGGGGCAAATCGGGATTCTGCTTTTTATACAAAAGCACTTTGTCCCACAAACGCATTTCATCGCTTGTGTTTGAGAATTTTTTAGCATCTTCGGTTCTATTTATTGCTGTAATATCATATAATTGCTGTTCGGTAAGCCCAAAAAAGTAAGATTTTAATGTTGCTGCCAAATGAAAATCATCGTCATTATTATATAAAAAAGTAAGATAGGAGATTATATCCATTACTTCTTGGTTTTCCAAAAAATTAATCCCCGCCGAAATTGTAAAAGGTATTTGATTTTCACTCAATGCACGAGTTAAATGCGAGTATTGTGCATTTTTACGAATTAATATTGCCACATCGGAATATCTCAAAGTTCGCTCACTTCCTAATTGCCCATCAAATATCTTAAATTCATTATTTATCAATGTTTTAATATAATCGCTAATCGACTTTGCCTCGCCATAACTTTCATTAATTTCATCGTCCTCGCCATTTTTTGCGGTAGTGCGATGTTCTCTATTTATCAGGAACTTAATCGCTCCGAATTTCTTAATTCCTTCTTTGTCAGATGTAATATATTGTGGCAATTCTTCTAAAAATGGATTGGCACGAGCAAATAATAATTCATCATATTCAATAGCATATTCAAATTTTGATGAATTCATTATGTCTTTGAAAATAGTATTAATGAAAGATGTATTTACTAAATTCAATCTATAACTCGATGATAAATATATGGTCCCATCTTTTTGTTGGGGCATTAAAGTTACTTGCTTTTGCGTTCCATCTATAAAAGTTAATGTATTTTCTGTTTCAACTTCCCCATCTTCAATATTCTTTTGTGCAAGCAATCCTTTTGCGTTTTTCATAACACGCACATCAGCCTCGCGAAATCCATAAATACTCTGCTTGGGATCTCCAACAAGGAACAAAAATTTGTCAAATTTATTAGTTGTGGGATTTTTATAAAATGCAAGCTTTTGGAATATCTCAAATTGTTTGTCGTCTGTATCTTGGAATTCATCAATCAAAAAATAGTCATAATTCTTGGCTATTTTCTTGGATAATTCCTCATCTTGTAGTAATTCCAAGGTTTTATAAATCATATCATTATAAGTGATAAACGAATTTCGCTGCTTATAGTCTTCTATTTCTATATATAGTTCATTAGCGATATTTAATATTTTCTTAATTACTTCGATATAATTTATTACATAAAAATCTTTCTTATAATATTCTATTGCACTTTTAATTAAATCCCTTATTTCTTTTCCAAAAACACTTAAAAAAAAGTTTTTTCGTCCTATTTTAATTTTTGATAAATCTTCCCAAGCAACAATCATTTGTTTGTAAAATTCTGGCTTGTAAAGTTTTTGCTCTAAATCGTCCAAGACTACAATTAAGTGCGTATATTCGGGTTTACTTTGGTCTAATAGTTCCACATTTTCTCGCAATAAAGCGAAGTATTCAAAATAAAGTTCGCGAAATTCATCATCAATAAATTTCTCAATATCTGCTTCAATTTTCTCAAAAGGTGTATTGAAATAATATTGATATGCTTTGAATAGTGTGGGATAATTAATCACCAAGCGATTAGTTAGTTCATAAATTGTTCCCTCCGAAACTTGCTCAAAAAAATCATCGTACTCGCTGTGATGTTCAATCAAATCGCTTATGGTATTATAAAATTTAGTTTTGAACACTCGGCGGAATCGGTGGTCTTGCAATAATGAAAAATTAGGATTATAGCCAATTTTTACTGAATGCTCGGACAAAATATCTTGGCAAAAACTATGAATAGTCTGAATTTTTGCCGAAGAAAGTCGCTCCCGCAGCAAAAATAATTGATCTAAATGAGGTGAATCAATATTGGTTTCTTTTAGGATGTCGATTTCTTTGCTAACTTTTCGGATAAGTCGCTCACGCATTTCGGCGGCGGCTTTCTTGGTAAAAGTAATGGCAACAATACGCGAAAGTTCGTCAATTGGTTGATATAAAATAAGATTGAAGAATTTTTCTACCAAAATGGCAGTTTTGCCGGAGCCGGCATTTGCAATAACAATTTGATGGTAATTATTAACAAGCGTGGCTAATTGTTCTTTATTGAAGTTCATTTGATAATTAATAAAAGAATTATTTGTAATTTGCAAATTACAAATAATTACAATAAAAAAATATGTCAGTTGAAAAAATAGGTGATTTTTTACTAAATAATATATACGAAGGTGAT
>DYLM01000087.1 GCA_020722095.1 Chloroherpeton thalassium | reverse complement strand
AAATTTATTGTAGTGAGGTAATGCAATTAGGAATTATGTTATTAATCTAATTTGTGCCAATATTTCCATTTTATCTTTATTCTTTCACAAAAAGTTTGTTTGTTTAGATTTTCCCTTTTGCACAAAATAACTTTTCAAACATAAAATGGGGAAATTATATCACAATTTTATATTTATTCCACCGATGAGACCAGTTTTTGTGGTATTATACCATTTATTTTGGTTTTTGTAAAGTAATAAGCCTGCTTCATATCCAGCAAATAGTCTAATTCTATCGTTGAATAATCCATATTGGGCAACTAAATTTGCTCTTGTAATTGGTCCCAATGAACTGCTACCTGCAAATAAATTAACAACGGGTTTCAAATTTGCAAATTCAAATTGATTTAACTCAAACTTGCTATTAAGCCCAAAGTAAAAGACGTTTGGCGAAGTTTGATATGTGGAATCAAGTGATGCGTCCAAAAATATCTGTGAATATTGCTCCGAACCTAATTCTGCCCCAAAATATATCCCATCAAAAGTCTTTAAGAATAAAGCAAAATTATAGTTTTGATAGTAGAAATTACTGCCTTGCATCTTCGCTTCGGGACTTGATAGAGCATAGATATTTCGATATTGTATCAAATATTCATTGTTGTCCTTAATTTGCGATGGAGTGAAAGTTCTCTTTGCAAGGTCAACTGATTTTGTAAAAATTGGCACTATTTTATTTTCAGCAAAATCGGAGAAATCCAAATTCCTATCTTGCGGTTCAGTTATATGTTTTGTAAAAATCTGTATTTCCCCTTGTTCAACTAAAAAATCTCTATACGCTTCGTTGTTCATTATTTTGAGGCTTCTGTTGACTTTTGGATTTTCGGTTGTTACAATATTCTTGTTTGTGACAGAATGTAAATCAACATCATTTATTGATTTTGTATCCAGCGAATTATTTAAATTTCTTTCTTGTAAGTTACTTTCTTGTAGTTGAATGGTTTGTGATTTTCCTGCTAATGTTTCAGTTGGTTCTGATGCAATAAATTGATTATCAAACTTGCCAATTTGCGGATGTGATTGTGTAGAATTATTACCAGAATTTTGGTTTTGGAAATAGTCAATAGCAAAATAAGTAGAGAAGGAAATTAGCAAAAGAAGTGCAACAACTGCATATTTAAATCTATTCCAGAAAGGAATGGCAAAATGCTTTTCGGATACTTTATTAATTTTATCCAAAAGTTCATTTGTAATCGAAGCATCGGGAGTGATAATTGGCAAGCTAACTGACCGAAAAGATTGGTTCAACTCGGCATAATCATCAAGCATAGCAGCCGCATCGGGACGTTGTGCTAATATGCTATTAATTTCTGACAATTCGGCTTTTGGAATATCCTTGTCGAACAATCTTACAATCAAATCTTCGGTATTTATGTTTTTATCAATCATTTTCTTCAATTACTTTCATTCTTCTTTTCATTCTCGCGTAAATATCGCGTAGCATTTTTTTGGCTCTATGCAATTTCACTCGAATATTTATTTCGGTATCGCCAGTTATTTCGGCTATCGAGGAGTTAGACAAATTTTCAAATTCACTTAAAATAATAACTTCTCTATAAATTTCGGGCAATAACTTAACTGATTTTTTTAGCATTTCAATTCTATCTTCGTCAATATCTTTATCTTCGGACTTAATATCATTCATATATTCGGAATAAAGTTCGGGCAATTTATTTTCGGACTTAAAGTGGTTTAAGCAAAGATTTTTAGCAGTTTGGTATATGTAAGCATTAAAGTTGTTAAGTTGCTTTTCTTTGCGTTTTATCCCAATATTATAAATTTTAACGAATATTTCTTGATATAAATCTTTTATAAAGAACCTATTGCCAAGCAATCTATTCAAGTATGAATACATTTTTTGAGAATATCGCTTATGAAGTTCGTTAAATGCTAAATTGCTTACTTCTTTATTTTCGGAAAGCAAGGCAAACAAATCTTCATCGGCTAATTTTTCATACTCGTATTTCATTTATTCTATATGACAAGTTAAAAGTGATTTTGTTACAATTATTTTTTTAATAATCAAGATTTAGAATTTTGCTAAGCTTAAAAAATTAAATTTTTAAACATTAAAAGATGATTGTCAAACCTTTATATTTTATTTTGAAGTAAAATAATATCTAGAAAAAAGAAGCATTGCTTGAATTTCAAAATTTTACTTTTAAAACAAGTGCAAAAGTTTCTTGACCAACTTCCAAACGAATATGTGCTCAATTTTAAAACTAAAGTAGATATTTTGAAAGAAAACCCATATTCAAGAGAAAACAATTTGGATATTGTTCCTTTGCTTGGAATGCCCAAGAATTTTTTAGATTACGAATCGGAGACAATAGGTTTTTATACGAAATTCGTAGAAATGAAATAATGATTTTCTTTTTCAAGGCAGACAAGAGAGGGGATATTTACAATAAATGATTAACTTTTTTACAAATTTTGATGCAATTCTACCTCAATTTAAAATACACAACTTTACATCATTTGTGATTATCTGAATTATGAGATAAACTCTTAACCCAGCACCCAACTCCCCAATACCCAACACCTAATAATGCTTAATTATCGAGAAAACCTTGTCTATCAAATTTGTTGGTGGGGTTTCATCTGTGCCTTCGGATATTATGCGGATAATTGGTTCTGTGTTTGATTTGCGGATTTGCAACCAATAATCTTCACCAATAAATTTTAGTCCGTCTTCTTCGATGCACTTTTCGGTTTTGAATAGACTTTTTATCTGAGGAGCGATTTCCTCTATTGAGTGTGAAAATTCAATTTTTACTTTCTTAATATGTGTTTTTGGTAATTTGTTAATTATTGTACTGATCGAAACTGAATTTTGTGCCAGAAAATTCATCAACAAATAAATACCCGAAACAGCATCTCTGCCAAGATGGAAATCTCTTAGAATTATTCCACCGCTACCTTCACCGCCAATTTCTGCATCAATTTCTTTCATTTTATTTACAACATTGATTTCACCAACAGGCGAACGCTCAACTTTTGAATTGAACATTTTTGCAACATATTCTACATTTTGTGTTGTGGAATGATTCACGACAATTCGAGCATTTTCAGGATTTTTGTGATTTTTCAGATAAGACCAAACTGCAAGAACTATGGAATTTTCCTCTCCAATCGGTTTGCCGTTTTCGTCAATTATCACTAATCTATCACCATCGGGATCAACTGCAATTCCAACATCAGCATTCATACTTACTACTGCCTCGGCTAACTCACTTAAATTTTCAGGCAAGGGTTCTGGTTTATGTGTGAATTCTCCGTTACCTTCGCAATTAAGTTTAAATACAGTGCAACCCAATTCCGATAATAATTGTGGAATAATAATCGAGCCAGAAGCATTAACAGCATCAACTACAACACGATATTCTTTTGCTTTAACTAATTCTAAATTAAAATTAGTATTTGAATTAAAATTAGCATTATTGCTTTGCAAGTTAAGCATCTTATTAATGTGTGTGTCTATTGCCCAGTCATTTTGTATTGTAATATTTGAAATATCAATTTTGTAAATTTCATCAGGTATTGAAATAAGTTTCTGCGAATCAATAATATTCCATAATTTTTGATTTTCGGCTGCATCAAAGAATACGCCATTGCTATTTATGAATTTCAATCCATTCCAATCTTCAGGATTGTGAGATGCTGTGATAGAAATGCCACAAATCGCTCCAACTTCCTCTACAATTAATTGCACAGTCGGGGTTGGCACCAGTCCTATTAAAATAAATTCACGATTATAATGTGTCATAATTTTAGCGATAAATTCTTGCATCGCTATTCCAGATGGTCGTCCATCGCGACCAATCACAAATTTGCCTTCAGGATAAAGTTTCAGTAATGAATATATGTAAATATATATCAAATTATCATCAAAAACACCATCAACTAATGTTGCTCTCAAGCCAGATATGGAACGGATAATTGCCATAATATCCTCCTGTATTCTTTATTATCTTACTTTATATTTTTATTAATATTATTTTTTTACTCTAATTCTAATCGAACGATTCAAAAATCTACCTTGCGGGGTGGATTCGTTGAATTTTTCTTGAGAAGTGCCGATTTCAATAGTAAATTTACCTTTCGAGATAGAATTTATGTAATTCATTGTATTTTGTGCTCTCTCTTCGGCTAATACTGCATTTCTTTGTGCAGTGCCTAACTCGTCAGTACTACCAAGGATCTGAATTGTACTGCCGTCAGGCAATTTTTCAGCAAGTTGCTGTAAAAGTTGTTTGTTTGCTTCCGAAATTATTGCACTATTGTAATCAAATCTTAAAATTGCAACAAAATTATTCAAATTTAAATCAACCTGCTTTTTTGTAAATTCATCATAGTTTATTGTTTCCTTAACAGATAGTTGCTTTCCATTCAAATTATAATTCAACACAAGTTCGTCTGGTTTGTAATTATCATCAAGTCGGTAATCAAGTGGAATTTCGTAAGTTCCAGATTTTGAAATATTTAGTTTAGTTGTTGATAAATTATTGGAAATATCAACACTCTTTCCGTCCAAATCTAAAGCCATAAGTTCTACTTTGGCGGCACCTTTAAAATTAGCATATTTTTGCAAGTCAACATATTCTTGTAAAGGTGCATTTTTCACAATTATATCAACTCTCTGATTTTCTTCGATACCTTCTGGAAAATCTTGATTTGATGGATTTTTTGGATATGTTAGTACTTCCAATTTAATTTTATTTTGTGGAATGCCAAGATTAATTAAGGCTTGTTTCACAGAATTTGCTCTGCTTGATGAGAGTTCAGGTAATTTCTGTTCATTTGGTTCGTTAGAAGTTGCTGATTGTAATACAATCGAAGAATTTGGATTTTTCTTAATGATTTCTGCAATGCGAGCTAAAAGATAATCGTGGGCAAGCACTGCGTCTCCTGAGAAATAATTACCGAGTGTGCCAGAAAACTTGTAATTACTTGGAATAGATCCACTATTTTTGCTAAAAAATACGCTATTTACAATTGGAAGACTTGAAAGCAATTCATTACCAATTTCAATTTGACCTTGCACATCAATATTTTTAATAGACAACACTGGAGCGGGTGGCAGTGGCGATGGAATTGGTACGGGTTGAACAGGTGGCTCTAATATTGGCTTTGGTTTTGGCTTTTCTTCGGGCTTGTGTATTGCAAATCTATACCCTGCTTCAAATTTGAATTGCAATGATTTCCATTTGGAATCAGAAGTATAGTCATTTACTTGATAACCCAGTGAAAATTTAAAAGTTCCAAAATCCTTGGTTAATGCTTCAATTCCTAATTCAGGAGTAATCAATGGTTGATTCATTGTTTGAATTTTTCCATTAGCCAAAGGTCTAATTTTGGTACGAATATCTCCAGCATTTATAAACACAGCACCTTCGGGGGAGATAATCTCTTCCCTTTGTTCAAAAGTATTGGTAATCGGCAAACTTAATTTGATGCTACCAGATAAACGCGTAAGAATATTATTGCGAGAGAAAGAATGAATGCCATAACTTGGGGATATTTCTAAATAATTAATAGCAACATCTAATTGATTTTCGGTATTTACTGTTATCACTTTGCCATTGTTTAGGTCCCGCATTGGGAACGAGATTTTTTGAAGCAAGTAACCTTTATTAATTTGATAATCAAAATATAAACCGGCAAAAGAATTATCTGTAATATATTTTTCAAAGGTAAGTCCAATGGGAATTCCCCAACCAAATCCTTTTTTAAATATACCGCAATCAACGCTACCAATAAAACCATTAAAATCAGTAAAGTATAAATCGTACTGGAATCCAACTCGGGGATGGATGGCGATAATTTCATCTTTTGTATTGAACCAATCGGGATTTTGGGCTACTCCGAATTGATAAAATGCTACAAAAAATAATAGAAAAAGTAATATAAATCTATTTTTCATAATTTGAGATTTTCAGAAAAATGCAAATTATTAATTTTTTTGCATTAATCAAAAGAATTGCAATATTTATTTTACAAGAATTGCTTGGAACTGATTTAATTCTTATTCAGAAGGAATAAATCTGCTAAAACTAATGCCAAAGCAGACTCCAAAATCGGAAGAGTTCTCGGCACATAACTCGAATCGTGCCTGCCTCCAATTTTGATAGATGTTTGTTGATTTGTTTCGGTGTTTATTGTTTTTTGCTCAATACCGATGCTTGAAGGCGGACGAAATGCAACTCGAACAATCAAATCATTGCCATTAGTTATGCCTCCATTAATTCCACCTGCATTATTGGTTTTGGTCTTGCCAAATTTATCTGAAAAAGTATCATTAAATTCACTTCCAAGCATTTTTGCCGAATTAAATCCCGCACCAAATTCAATACCTTTAACACCAGGAATTGAGAAGAAAAGATGAGAGACCAAAGATTCTACGCTATCAAAAAATGGTTCTCCTAATCCAACTTGCATATTTGATGCAGTTATTTGCACAATTCCACCAAGTGAATCGCCCTGCTGATAGGCTTGCTCTAATTTTTGTGAATACTCTTTTTTGCCACCAATTTCAATAATTTCTGTATTAATATTTATATCAGGAATGATGTGTTTTGCCAATGTTCCAGCTATGACAAGTGGTGCTGTAAGTCTTCCCGAGGCTTGCCCACCTCCAGAAATATCTGCATATTTACCAAACTTGCTAACTTGCGAAAAGTCGGCGTGTCCTGGTCGAGGAGTAATTTCAAAATCATAATCCTTTTTTCGCACATTTTTATTATTCAACAGGAATGCAATTGGCAATCCGGTAGAATATCCGTTATTAAAATTAGTAAGCCAATGAATTTCATCAACTTCTTTGCGTTCTGTAGTGCCAAATAAATTAGGATTTCTCCGGTCTAATACTTCTTGGATTTGAGCAGTATTAACCTTTATTCCTGCGGGGAAACCATCTAACACTCCGCCGATAGCAGCGGAGTGTGATGAACCGAAAATGGTAAAAACTAATTTTCTTCCGAACGAATTCATTAGATTGATACTTATTTTTCTGTTCTTTGTCTCATATCTTTTGCTAATCCAAAGGCTTCGAAGGCAGCAATAGATAGTCTCGTCTCTATTTTCCCAAATTTCTCGTGGTAATCTTCTTGGCTTAACCTAATAATTTCTAATGCTTCTTCGCGGTCGTAAGTATCAGTTATTTCGCATCTTTTCTCGCTAACTCCAGGCATATCCTTATATGTCAAGAAATAATGCTTTAGTCTTTGAAGTAATGATGGGGGAATTTTATCAATATTATCCCAGCTTCTGTATACTTCATCTTGCTTTAGAATAGCGATAATTTTATCGTCAGCCTCACCACCATCAATCATCCTAAATCCTCCAATGGGAATGGCTTGGACAATAATATTTCCGTGATTTATTTGTCTTTCGGTTAGAACTATAATATCCAACGGGTCGGAGTCTCCTACAATTTCGGTTCTTCCTGTCTTTTTAATGCAGTGGTGTGCAACCATAGTTCCGCAATATGTTTGCGGGATTAAGCCATACAAAGCAGGAACTAATGACGAAAATTTCTGTGGTCTATCAACTTTAAGGTAGCCCGATGTTTTGTCTAATTCATATTTTACAGTATCGCCTGGAATTACTTCAATAAAACTATTAACAACATTTGGAGCATCTGCACCAATAGATATGCCGTGCCAAGGGTGGGATTTATACCTTAAGCCAACCAAATCCCAAATTTCATTCATTGCACTCATAACTTCTTAATTTTAATTACTAAATTTACTTTTCTGCTAATTTGAAAAGAGTAAATTAAAAAAGAAATTTGAATTGATAATTCATTTTTAATAAAAAAGTTGACATTTAAAAGATTTTTTCTATAAAATCAGAATATTTAGAGGAAAAATTGAATTTTTAGGAATTAGTTTGGCGATGATTATATACTACCACAACTTTGGCTTGAAATCCACGCGATTGATAATCTTTGCACTTTCATTAG
>DYLM01000194.1 GCA_020722095.1 Chloroherpeton thalassium | reverse complement strand
TAGCCTGAAAATCGAGCCAGTCAAAACAGGTACACCGAGGAGCCAGCCAATTTGTACTGGACTCCATTCATATACATGGTTATCAACTAGAAAGGAAACCAGTGTCCCATTTAACATCCAGGCAGAAAAGCAAATCATAAACGCGAGTGTATTGAGGAATAGTACACGGTGTGCTTTACCTGTAACCCTTTCTTCCATAAATCTTAATCAATTGTTTTTAGGTTTATAAATTGTCCAGCTTGATTCAGGATTTCTTATTTTTTTTCTGTCCCAGTTCCAAATAACCTTTTGATAAGGACGCCACAAGTAGTTTAATGGAAATACAAGAAAGTGAACTAATCTTGTGAAAGGAATAATTGCAACAATTAAGAATGCACCAATGATATGAAGTTGAACCACAATTGGCAGCATAACTATCGCATCAATCTTAGGATTAAAGGTAAAGATAGAATACAAATAGGGCGTTAAAACAATTGCGAACCATGATGATCCCCAGCGAAATCCGTAAGCAACCCACAATCCCAAAAAGGTTTGGACAAGCAATAATACCTCAAGAATTATATCCATAAAATTAGAGACAACACGAATTCGTGGATTAGTTATTCTTCTATAAAACAAATTGATAAGTCCCAGAAAAGTCATAATACCAAAAACAAAAGCTGTTATTTCAAGAATTGCTAAGCGCACAGGCATCTGATTCCATAGCAAAACTGATTGGGGGAACAAAAAGGCTATTAAATGTCCAAAGAAAAGAAATACTATTCCCCAGTGAAAAGGCAGAGAACCCCAATATAATTTTCTTGTTTCAAGAAATTGTGAAGATAATGAAGAGAAAGTGAATTTTTTAGATCTATACCGATAGATGGTCCCAATTAGAAAAACAAGAAGAGCTATGTAGGGCAAAGCAATAAAAAAGAAATTCATTAGTAAACTCATAATAAACTCCTAATCTGGCACTTCCATTTCAATTGCAAAATTAGTTTTAGTTATGTTATTATCAGCATTTTTCATTTTATCGTCAGGGAAATCTGTATTCAACACAAGTAATAAAGCTTGTAGTAAAGATTTATAAACGATTCCATAATTATTTTCAAATGGAATAATTGTACGGTGATGCTTTTCATAAATTTTGTTTTTCTTTTCAATATTTCTGTTGTCAAACTCATCAATTATTTTTTTTAGTGCGGGTTTGATTATTAAAAGAACGAGATCATCCTTAATATCATTATCATTCAGCTTGGTAAGAAGCCTTAAT
>DYLM01000193.1 GCA_020722095.1 Chloroherpeton thalassium | reverse complement strand
GGTTGATCTGGAATACAAGTTGGTTGTGAAGTTTGTTATAAAACTGTTATTAACTAAGAAGCTGAAATAATAAATGTCAGTTAATACACATAAATTCAAGAATTGGGTTAAACATGCTTTCCATAATCCAATACTGTGTGTTGCGATTCTTATTGGTCTAGCTTTGCGCGTTTTTCAGATTGGTAAAGATGCTTTTTGGTTTGACGAATTAGGAGTCCTGCAGGCAGCAAATCAAACAACTTTGCTAGATGTTATCGAAATTGCCAAACAACATGTAATGGCGATGCCATTACATTACATACTAGTTTGGATCGTGGGTCGAGTTGCTTCAACTGAATTTTTATTTCGGCTTCCAGAAGCAATCTGGGGAACATTATCAGTCTGGATGGGGTATAAAGTTGCTAGGTATTATCTCGATCGTTATTCGGCTTTAGTAACTGCATGGCTGATTGCGATCTCGCCAATATTAATTATGTATTCACAGGAACTCCGTTTTTATTCAGGTCTTGTTTTCTTTTACCTCACAATAATTTATTTTGGGATAAAAGCATTACACAGGGATCAACTTAAAGACTGGGTTTTATTTGTGTTTTTTGGATTTATTGGAATTGCTTTTCATGTTTATTGTTTACTTAGTATCATTACTGTTTTTTCTTACATAATAGGACATAGAGATAAAGGAAGCATCCAATTTTCCTTTCATCATTTTCTAAGAGCCGTGATGATTCTGCTGATATTCTTCTTGTTCCTTCTTTTGTTTTTTGGTAAATTATCACCAGAAAAGGAGGAACTATTCCGGTTATCAAATTACTGGCAATTTATATTAGCGGGAATTGGATGGATCCTGCCCTATTCGGTCAATCAAATTGGTAATATCTTTCCTTACTTGTTGATAATTTTTGGAACATTAGGGATTTTCACATGGTGTACTTCTAGCCATAATAAACTTAATGGGGTAACTCTACTACTAGCAATAGTTATTCAAATACTGATTATTCTAGTAATGAATATATTGAAGAATTATTTTATAGCACCAAGACAGTTAATCTTTCTAGTGCCATTTCTTTGTTTTTATGAAGCAATTGGTATAAAGTATTTTGCCCATTTATTGAGGAAATCAATACGTTTATTCCGGCGAATTTCATTTTCACAATTTCAAGCCAGTATGGCATTGTTCATCACAATTTTGGCGATACCTACGATTTATCAATATTATAGGCTTGAGAAAGGAATTGTCAGGGAAGGGAAAGTGGCATTACTGGAAGT
>DYLM01000086.1 GCA_020722095.1 Chloroherpeton thalassium | reverse complement strand
TAACTTTATAAACTTTCAACTTTATAAACTTTCAACTTTATAAACTTTCAACTTTTGATATATAAATAATCTTTTATACGTAAAAATAAATCAAATGTTGCTTTTACGTCCCGCATACAATATTGTGCAATGGTAAAATATTCGCCTTGCTCAAATAACGTTTTCACTTTACTTCCGTCCACGCCTTGCGATTTGGGCGATTCCAAACCAAATGCTCTCGTGTAATAATCAAAGTTAAATTTCCGTGTTGCTCCATAAAACGCTTGAGTGTAGAAGGTTAGTTCATCAATCAAATCGATATGTTGTCCATAATTGAACTTTGTGCCGTCCATCAAATTCCGAGTGGGTTGTACTTGCAAAATTGCCGAACGTAACATCAAAAATGGAGCATCAAAGTTGCGTCCATTAAAGCTAATCAAAATGCAATTTTTGTATTTTTCTAATGTTTTCCAAAAAGTTTCAACTATTCCTTTTTCGCTTGCATAATAATATGTTATGCCGTCAACTACTTCTTTTTCAGTATTATCAGTTCCGTCAAATTCTGGATTGTATGCTAATGCTGCATTTTTTATCAACACATAATCAATTTTGTCTTCTGTTTTTATTTCTTCATATAATTGCAAACCTATTGTAACAATTCTTGCTGTAATTGGCGATAGACCCATCTCGTCTATTTTCTTGTTCTTCTCTGCTTCGGTAGTTGCCCCGCGAACTAAATATTCTTGTTGAGCATCGTCTAAATCTGAATAATTGACGCCAGCTGTTTCTAAATCAAATGCTAAATAATACTTTTGATGCATTTTGGATTCCTGAATGATTTAATAATACAAAAATACAGCAAATTAGATGATTATTATTATTTAAGTCCAAATTATTCATTGGAAGAAGACATAGGCGAGAAATTATTCGTGGGGAAAAAGAATATTAATTTGAAAATTTGAAAATTTGAAAATAGTGTTTGGTGTTGGGCATCGTCCGTCATTGCGAGGTCCGATTTATCGGAACGAAGCAATCTCATTTAATTTGAAAATTTGTATTGGCTTATCTGGTTTAGATGTGCCACATTTGCGAGATGTGGCACATCTGAAAAAGCATTGCGATTTATGTTAGCTATTCATCCGATGAATATCGTGCCTCTTCCGGTCGGTTTATATTTTGAAAACCTTATTTTCCCCGATAAACCTTAATAGAAAAAAATGAACCACACCAAACATATTAACCTTATTTTCAGAATTTACAATTTAATAATGTTAATAAGGTTTGGGATTTAAAAATGGAAATTATTTCTACTAAGGTTAATAATGATAAGGTTTTTTGATTTTAAATAATTCACACCCAACACCTAATTCCTATCACCTAATCCCTCACTTTGTGTCCTTTGTGCCATTTTCACTGTATCTTTCGTGGTTAAGTACAACAGATTGTATCTCGGTACATAGCCACTTGCAATGAGCTATCATTCTAACTCAATCTTCTTTGGTTCAAGTCAAGTTTATTTCTGTTTAATTAAATCATTTATCTTTTGGAGTAATTCAATATCTTTGTCTCCAATTTGCTCAATTATCACAAGATTTTTTCTGTTGCTAATAAAAATTATACTTGCATCTTTGTGAATAAGTAGTTTATTAATTAAATCAATCAGATTGTTGTCGATATTTTTTCCAGTTATCCCAATTAAATTTATTTGCGTAAATTCTTGGAATGTATTTGCATCAGTAATTACTTGGTAAGGATTAAATTTCGCATCAACCCACACTGACATTCCTTCGGGTATTATATTGGAAAAATATACTTTGCTATCGGCGAAGTATTCAAGGATTTCGGCACTTTTTGCTGCAAAATTATCCACAGATGCTAATGTAAAATCTATTCTCTTTGTTTGTAAATATACGACAGAATTCAGTTTAGAAGAATCGGCTTGAATAGTTGTTACTATTGTAGTTCCTTGATTTTTAGGATTGAATGTATTCAGCACTTTAATTGGTATGCCTTGCTCGATTGCGGGTAAAAGTGTGCTTGGATGGAGAACTTTTGCACCAAAAAAAGCTAATTGCCTTACTTCATTAAATTCCATCTGTGGTATTGTATGAGCATCTTGAACAATTCGTGGATCTGCCGAGAGAATGCCATCTACATCAGTCCATATTTGTATTTCGTCAGCATTTATCATCTTTCCAATCAATGCTGCTGAATAATCAGAACCCCCGCGACCGAGCGTAGTTGTAGTGTTCTGCGAATCAGAGCCAATAAATCCCTGAGTAATTGCTAATCTAATTTCATTAAAATTATTTTCTATTAATTGATGTTGCAATTCCGACTTGCTCAAATCAAATTGAAGATTTGCAGCGGTGAAGTTAGAATCAGTCTTCATAAATTTTCGTGCATCTAACCAAATGCTTGGCAAACCTTGACTTATGCAATAATAATGCAGAATTGTTGTAGAGAAAATTTCTCCATAACTCACAACTTTATCAATAGATTTTTGTGTTTTTTCATTCAAAAAATGAATACTTTCAATGTACTTTTGTAATTCATTGAATAATTCATTATATCTTGCAGTTACTTGATTGTAAATATCCGAAGTTTTGAACAAGTCCTCAATCACTTTGCGGTGATGATTATCAATAAATTCCAATTTTTCATACATAAGATTGGTTTGCTTATCTGCTGCAAAACTCAAAAGAGAAAGCAAAGCATCAGTAATGCCCGAACAAGCAGACGATACTACAATTTTGGATTTATCATTATTGATAATAGAAAATACGCTTTGCATCGCCGAGGCATCTTTAACCGATGTTCCTCCGAACTTTAAGACTAATGTGTTCATAGATTATAGATTAAAGTCAATGTATTTGGCAACATCATCATATTTTTTCAAATGTTTGAGTGCTTTATCTTTTATCAAAACTTGGGCAGTCATCTTAGCAGTCTCTACATCGAGATGATATTTGTATGCAAAATGCCAAATATCAATTGAATTAAATGCAATTTCCAAAGCCAGCAAGTGATGCAAATCTAATTTTTGATTATTGTCAAATCGTGTTTTTGCCGCTTCGAGCACTTCGTTAGAATGGTCGTCACTCATCATTGCAGCATTAAAATAATAATTGTCATTATCCATCAAATCGCAAATTGGAAATCCATTATAATTTGTATTGTAAATTAACAATGGCAGGAAAGACATAGATACAATATATGGCGGATATTCAGGATCTTCCCATAAATCGTCCCAAATATCTCTATCATTTATTTTTAACCATTCAAAAAAATCTATTTCTTTTTTTGGAAGATATAGCATTGCATTAGGATTAACTGATTCTATTACTTTAATTGCTTCGGCGGTAGTTAGGTCGTTAAACACTTCTTCTTCAAACTTAACCCATTTGCCAGCATTTGTTATTTCATTTACATATTGTATTAATTCACTTACCATTTTCTTGTTTTTTTAATAAAATTGAAATATCTACAAAGGTCAAAGATATTTTCGGTATTAACGTTTATAATCCCTCAATTATTTTCTTTACATAGCGGGCTATTGCCAACGAACTTGTCAAGCCCGGAGATTCAATCCCAATTAAATTGATAAAATTAGGTAAATTCAGGCTGCTTTCTTCTTTGATAATAAAATCACGGAATGGTTCGCCTTGCCTTTGCAACTTTGCCCTTATTCCTGTTTGGTCGGGAGTTAAATCCTCTATTGAAAGTGTTGGAATATAACGTTTTGCAGCTTCGTAAAACTCATTGATTTTATTGTAATTAAACGAATAATCCTCAATATTTTTTGTTAGATATTCCACATCTGGACCAAGTTTTAAATAGCCGTTCAAATCTTTTGTAATATGAATGCCAATGCCTGTCCAATTTCGGACGGGAACGGGATAAATCAATTTCTTAACATAATTGTGATATTTGCCAGACAATCGGAAATAATGCCCACGAGCAAAATACAATGAATAGTTGTTTTCTGTGGTATTGATTTGTAGCATTTCCGAGATTTTATCGGCATAAAGCCCCGCTGCATTTATCACAATCTCAGCTGTAATCGTAAAGGTTTCATTATCAGAACGCAGAGTAAGTTCATATCCATTGGGAATCTTTTCAATAGCGATAATTTCTGAATTATATGAATAAGTGACAGAATTATTATAGCCAAAATTTTCGAGTGATTGCATAAATTGATGAGAATCGATAATGCCAGTGGTAGTTGAATTTATTGCTTCGATTGCATAAATATTTGGTTCAATTTCCTTAATTTTTTCTTGAGAAATTAATTCTAACTTATCCAAGCCATTTCTTTTGCCTTGTTGATAAATATCGTGCAAATGTTCTAATTCATTAGTGCTTGTGGCAATTATCAATTTCCCTAATTTTTGATGTGGAACATTATATTTTTGGCACCAGTCGTAAATTAGAGAATTTCCCTCTACGCATAATTTAGCCTTCAACGAATTATGAGGATAATATATGCCTGCGTGAATCACTTCGCTATTTCGTGAGCTGGCACCATTGCCAAAATGAACGTGCTTCTCTATGCAAACAATATCTTGATAATATTTGGATAATTCTGCGGCAATTGCCAAGCCAACTGCTCCTGCACCAATGATTGCTATTTGACAATCCATTTAAAAATTGAAATATGAATAAAATTAAAAAGCAAAATTAAAGAAAATATTTCTAATGTGTAGATTAGACAGCCACTATTTTATTGGAGACTACCCCTTTGCCCCGTATGTCCCGACTTACCGGGATCACCAAGAGGGAATTATGCAGGGAACTATTATGCCTGATCCCCTACAAAATCTACTAATCAAACTTTAAAATTTGTTCTTTTTTATATTTAAATTGTGGATAAACTTCCTGAGAATATACTGGTCTGCCTGGTTTATTTATGTCCAATAATGCCAAAGAATAGCTTTGATAATGGAATAATCTACGAATTGGATCGAAAGATTGCAGCCCATCAAAAGCAATTATACAAGCTCGGCTATTTTCGTTCTCAGGATTTTCGATATTTGCCATTAACAAAGATGCCGAAAGGAGGCTGTGCTTATCTCCATAAGCAATATTTCCATCATTAATTTTAACTGCTCCTGGCAATTTTTCAGATAATTTAGTCACTGCTGGATTATCGCTGGTATTTCCCATTGCAATTATTGGATTGTTAGCATAATCCTCATTTGTCATTTCGGAAGCTTTTTTAAATGAACATTGGTAACCGCTTTTTAGCATTTCATCGTAAAATTGTTTGGCAATTTTATAATTCTGAGAGCTTTCTTCGGGAGATACAATTATAGGATTGCTGGATAAAATCTTGTTAAACGTAAATGGTTTTTCCCATTTGAATAATTTGCGTAAACTGCCATATTCCTTGTCTAAATAAATTGCTTTTAGATTTGATATATTCCCATAATCTAATTTATATTCTTTTTCTTTGAAAGTAATATTACGAGTTTCTATTTTTCCATCTGCAAGTTCAATCTGAACTGGTAGAGTTAATAATAAATCATTAGATTTCTTTATAGTTATCGTATTACCTTTTTTATCTGCCTGTGTTTGTGGGGTAAATTCCAACTTTGGTATATCTGTAGAATTTAGCCAAGCCATAAATTCAGACTTCACATCATATTTTGCTTGGATTTCCTTGCTGGCATTTGCTGCAAATTTACCTATTAAATCTTCCCAGTATGCTCTTTTGCCACGAAATTCTTGTGCGAATTGCTTTAATGCATTAAAGAATGCTTTGTCGCCAAGCAATTTATAAATTTCGTATAAAATATATGCTCCTTTGGAATATCCAATCACAGCATCATCCATATCTTCTTGATATTTGAATTTACTTACTGGATAATTCTTCTCTTCAACCAAATCGTCCATTGCAAGCAATGCTTTCTTTCGCCAATCTAATTCGTCTTTTTCTTTGTTTTTTATAACATTGTAGTAATAATTTGCTGAAAAAGTTGTGAGTGCTTCGCACCAATTGCCTTTTTCGTAATCAACATAAACACTATTTCCCCACCAATTATGAACAAATTCGTGAGCCAATGAACCGGGCGATAATGTTACGAACGGCATTGTAAGCAATCTACCCGATAGCAACGTATAGCCGGGCATACCAAATCCAGTTGGGAAAAAGTTCTCAACGATTGTGAAAGATTTGAAGGGATAATCACCAAATAATTTTGTATAAATATCATAATATTCTACCATTGCGTTCAAATAAGTATCGGCTAATTTTGTTGAATCATAAGTGTACATCACAAAATCTGCTTTCCCATTACTTCGGGAATAACGAACATATTTTCCCCCTACAAGCGTAATTTCATCAACCAAGAAGGGCATTTCCCAAGTTGTAATGCAATTTGCTCCAATTTCTTCTTTGTTTGTGTTATTTCCACTTAAAATAACTGAATATTCTTTTGGAATTGATACATTGGTTGTGTAAGTTGCCAAAGAATTTCCAATTATCGAAGGATAAAAAGAGCCCGCTGGCAAGTATAATCCTTCTTTATCTTTAGGTGAAATTATGCCGAGTGAATTTGAATGACGTTCGTTCAATGTTGTTTCTTCGGGAGCATAATTTACAATTCCCGAAATCTTGAAACTTGCTTCAAATTTACTGATTTTATTCAAAGGCTTAAAGGTAATAATTTGATAATTGTCGCCAGTTTTATCGTAAGATATTTTCCAATTAACATTTTTCGATACTTCAACATTTAGATTTTTAAGCAATCTAAATTGAATTGGAGTGAATACAGATGTTTGAGATTCAACTTTTACATTTGAATTCAAACTTTGTTGTTGCGGCAAAATTTCTAAATCAATTTTGTAATTAAAAATCAAAGGTTCTGAATGCAAGGCAAACGAAAATCCTATCAAAGCAAAGAGGGCAAAAATATAATTTTTCATAACAATCTAATTTTAGTTAAGTTTATAATTCAAAATTACGAATAATATACCTCTTTAATTGTAAAATAAGTACTATTTGTGAATTTGAAAATTTGAGAATGATTGTTGGGTATTGGATCCAACCCCCATAAATCATTTTCAAATTAACATTGGGAGGCTGCCTCGTAAGTCCAAAACACTTAAAAATTGTCATTCCCGTGCAAACGGGAATCCATTTTCCCACGAATAAATTCGTGGGCTATGAAATTGATCCTGTATTATCAAACTTTCAAATTGATTTATGATTTCCCACTTTCGTGTGAATGAAAGAAAAATCAACTTATGAGACAGCCTCGAAAAAAATAAAGGAATATTGAAAATAGAGAAATTATTCCACAATTCAAAATAAATTATCATACTTTACTTCAATTTAGTTAAATTTGAAAAAAAATAAATTGAATTATGAGTAAAAACAAACCAAACGAAACGGAAAATATTTCTAATCCTCAATCCGAAAAAAATGTGGAAAGAGAAAAAGCCCTCAAACTTGCTATCGAGCAAATTGAAAGGCAGCACGGCAAAGGTTCAATTATGCACTTGAACGACCGCGATATTGTAAAAGTAGATGCAATTTCTACTGGTGCTTTGTCGGTAGATGCAGCGATTGGCATTGGTGGAGTGCCACGCGGAAGAATTATTGAGATTTATGGTCCCGAGTCTTCAGGAAAAACCACTCTTTGCTTGCATGTGATCGCCGAAGCTCAAAAAGTTGGCGGTGTTGCTGCTTTTGTCGACACAGAGCATGCTTTAGATGTAAATTATGCACAACGCTTGGGTGTGGATTTAAATAATCTATTGCTTTCACAGCCCGAATTTGGCGAGCAGGCATTGGATATTGTGGAAACATTAGTGCGTAGCAATGCGATAGATGTGATTGTAATCGACTCGGTAGCAGCCTTGACCCCACGAATTGAAATCGAGGGCGATATGGGAGATGCTCAAATGGGTTCGCAAGCTCGGTTAATGTCGCAAGCTATGCGAAAATTGAATGCAGCAATCGGCAAATCAAATACTTGCGTGATTTTCACTAATCAATTGCGCAGCAAAATTGGCGTAATGTATGGTAATCCCGAAACCACCACAGGTGGAAATGCTCTCAAATTCTATGCATCTGTGCGTATTGATATTCGCAGGAAAGATGTAATTAAAGAAGGGCAGGAAATTATAGGAAATCGTGTTAGAATAAAGGTAGTTAAGAATAAAGTAGCACCTCCATTCAAAGAAGTGGAAATTGACATTATGTATAATGAAGGAATATCCAAAATTGGTGATTTGATTGATATTGCAACAGAAAATGGCATTATAAACAAATCTGGTTCTTGGTATGGTTACGGCGAGGATAGAGTGCAAGGCAAAGAAGCAATGAAGAAGCTGATGAAAGAAAATTCAACACTATTAGAAAAATTAGAAGCAGAAGTAAGAGCAAAACTGATATAGAA
>DYLM01000085.1 GCA_020722095.1 Chloroherpeton thalassium | reverse complement strand
GAATAATTAATAAAAAAAAGCCCACACAATAGAAAAATTGGGCGGGCGGGCGGAAGTAGCTAATAGTATTTTAGAGGTTATTGGACATCAAGGACACGGACAATATAATTTAAATCAGAGGCAGAGGCATGATTCAAGTTTATAGTTGCCTGAATATTTAGAGATAAAAAAATGCAAATACTTTATTTATCCAAATTTATTTATTCGTTTTTTTTATCTTGCTGATTTTTCTCAAATTTTAATTGTGCGATTTCAATCGCTTTGTGCAATTGTTCTTGTAATTGTTTTTTAGATGGAAGAATTGTGTAATAATCTGCAACTCTAATATTACTTTTCTCTAATTGTAGCAATTCGATATGCTCTTCATTCTTTCCGGTGCATAATATTAATCCAAGCGGAGTATTTTCACCTTCCAATTTTTCATACTTTTCGAGGTAACGTAAATAAAGTTCCATCTGACCTTTATAACTTGCTTCAAATTCTCCAATTTTCAAATCAATTGCCACCAAGCATTTCAATCTACGATGATAAAATAGAAGGTCAATATAATAATCTCTATTATCAATTGTTATCCTTTTTTGACGTCCCATAAAAGCAAAATCACTTCCAAATTCTGTGATAAATTTCTGTAGTTCGATAATTATGGAGGTTTCTAAATCTTTTTCTGAATATACATCTTGCAAACCAAGAAAATCTAAAAAGTATGGGTCGCGAAATACCATATCTGCATTAATTTTTTGTTCATTTTTGAGCAATTCCAAATCATTTTGAATTGTCTGTTCTGGTTTTTTACTTATTGCAGTCCGTTCAAATAGCATTGATTTAATTCTTTCTTGTAATACTCTTACACTCCAATGCTCCAGCTTACACATTTCTATATAAAAATCACGTTTCAAAGGATCATCAATATAAATAATGCTTTTTAAATGTGTCCAACTCAATTGTCTCCGCAGTGTAGAGACAATATGTTCATCTGGAAAACTCTCCGCAAAGCGGAGACAATGTCGGAGTTGCTTCTCGCTCCATCCATTGCCATAATCTTGTGTCAATTGTGCAGAAAGTGTACGCACAATTTGTTTCCCGTATTCTGCCCTCTTTTCTTTTAGTATTTCAATATTAATTCTTCTGCCGATGCTCCAATAAAGCATTGTTAATTCAGAATTAATAGCAATTGCTGCATTCTGTCTGCTCTGTTCAATTAGTTGTCTGATTTCATTAGACAATATATCAAGTATAACTTCACTAATTATTTCTTTACTATTCATTATTTACCTTAGAAATACATTCTTCTTTAGTAATTGAGATTTTTATCCTGAGCAAAAATTTATAGGATGAAGTAAAAAGAGTTTTTCATATTATACAACAATTTTTATTGCAAAATAATAAAACTTAATAAAATATTACTACTATTTTTATTTTTTGTTATATTGCTTGATTGTTTATTATACTGCTTGATTGTTTATTGTATAATACACTTGGAATTGACTTTTGATAGAGCAACAAAGCAGTTAAACGTTGATTTTAGGTAATTCTTTCAACTTGCGAAGAGAGCGACTGGTAGTCGCTCTCGGGGTAATTTTGAAATTTTTCTTGTGGGCCCGGAGGGACTTGAACCCCCGACCAACGGATTATGAGTCCGTTGCTCTAACCAACTGAGCTACAGGCCCCGGTTATCTAACTTTTTTACCATTTGGTAAAAAAGTTAGACTACAAAATTAAGAAAAAATTCATAAACAACAATAATATAATTGCTATTTTTTGCGTTTTGTGATTTTTTCTACTTCTCCAAATAATGTTTTTGCAACATTTACTTGTTTATCTATCGTAAAGAATACTTGCATATAGGCATTTCTATCCCACATACTTCGTGCAATTGTGCCTTTTATTTCAGTTTTGATAAATTCTTCATCTTTTTTATAGGCTTCCTCGTCCCACTTGATATTCTTGGCTTCTGCTAATTTACGAAAATCAGCCATCATTGCATCTGTAATTTGCCATTCTTTAATAAATAAACTTATATTTTTTTTATATTTCTCAGGAATCTTCTTGCCATTATCCAAGTATCTATCAACATATTCATAGAATATTCTGTTCATTCTTAGAAGTGCACTAAATTTTGTAATTGTGTCTTGTTTAACCGTATAATCAGGAATTATTCCACCCCCACCAAGAACAGTTCTACCACTACGAGTGTAATATATTGGAATTGAATCTAAATTTATTATATCTTTCTTTTTGTTCTCTTTGATTTTCTTTTCATTTTCGGCTTGGATTTCCTTCTTCACCATATCCAAAGCATGCTCGATATTTGCACCTTCTTTCATCTCGATTCTACCAACCAAATTACGATAATCTTGTTTATCTTTATATGGACGTTGGATAGATCTGCCCGATGGCGTGTAGTAGCGTGCAATCGTTAGTCTATAAGCAGAACCATCTGATAATGGATATTGTCTCTGAACTAAGCCTTTGCCAAATGATGTCTCTCCAACAATCAAGCCTCTATCTAAATCTTGAATTGCACCAGAAACAATCTCACTTGCTGAGGCAGAACCTTCATTAATCAATAAGATTAAGGGTATATCTTCGCTTAATCCGCCATCAGACGACATATATACTTCGTCAAATTCTGGTCTTCTACCTTTCGTATAAACAATTGTATCTGTCCCACGCAAAAATTCGTCTGCCATCAAAAAAGCTTGATTTAAATAACCACCAGGATTGCCGCGCAAGTCAAGTATCAACTTTTTCATACCTTTAGCTTTTAGTTTTTGTATAGCTTCGGTTAATTCGTCGTGAGTTGTTGCAGCAAATCTATTAACTGAAATAATACCTATATCAGTACCATCAAGCAAAAAACTACCATCAACAGTGTAAAGAGGTATTTTATCTCTAATAATATTGAATGTAAGCAATTCATCCGAACCATTTCTCTTAATTTGTAAGACAACTTTTGTGCCCGCAGGTCCGCGAAGTTTCTTGGGAACTAAATCACGCGATAAGCCAACAGCATCTTCGCCATCTATTTTAACAATTTTATCTCCAGAGAGAATGCCAACTTTTTCGCTTGGTCCGTCTGCGATTGGGGAAATAACTACAATAGTATCCTCGATTACATCAAATTGGACGCCGATTCCATCAAAACTACCTTGGAAATCTTCATTTACTTCCTTCATTTCTTCGGCGGTAATATATACAGAATGTGGATCGAGTTCGTTGAGCATACCTTTTATAGCAGCTTCTGTAAGTTTTTGAGTATCAACGGGATCAACATAATTTTTCATTGCATTATTGATTACTTCTTGGTATTTTCTAATTTGTTCGTACAGATTGTCGCCCGAAATTAGAGGTTGAATTAAAATACCAACACTAAGTCCTATGATTACAAGAACAGAGTAAAGAAATATTTTCTTTTTCATATAATCCTATTTTAAAATATAATAAAAATTAAAGACACTTTTTTACCAAAAATATTATAAAAAAAGAGATTTTTTTATAGCAATTCAATTGGTTCTATATTTAATTTTGAAATTTTCTCAATAATTTTTTCTTTGTCCATCAAACTATCAACATAAATTATTTCGCCATTTTCTTTATTTTTAGCAAGCCACGAGTTAGTAATTTTCATTTCCTCAATATCCGCAAGAGATAATATGTCGGGAATAACATTTCCATTAAAGTAAACTTTTTCGATCATTTCTATTAACTCATTGTTATTCATATTCTTTTTTCCTATTGTTTGATGATACATTAATTTATTATATTTAAAAAGAAATATATCATTAAATTTTTGGTCGGGTTGATGAGGCATTACCATAATAAAATTTTGTTCATTAACCGAATTGAAATAGTCGTCTGAATTATTAAAAATTCTACTTGCAGCTTCAATTGTTTGTTTTACTTCTTGAGCTTTTTCAAATTCTAATTTTTCAGAAAAGTTTTCCATCTTTATTTTAAGTTTTTCGAATAAATCGTTGGCAAATCCACTTAAAAATTGCCGAACTTTTTCCACTTCCTCGCGGTAAAGGGTATCAAAATTTTCATCAAATCGGGATGAACAAGGAGCAAGACACTCTTTGATTTGATAAAACAAGCAAGTGTCATATAATTTCTTTGAATTAAAATCTAAATCACACTTAACAAGTTGGAAATTTTTATCAATTATATCTTTTATTTCAAGGGCAATTGATTTTGAAAGAAATGGTCCATAGTATTCAGCTTCCATTTCAGTGCTGTAAGTAATATCAACTCTGGGATATTTCTCATTTGTTGTAAGTATAAGAAATGGAAAAGACTTGAGTCGGAGACCAACAAAATTATATTTGGGTTCGTGTCTCTTTATTTCTTTTGCTTCTAATAGCAATGCTGATAATTCATTATTTGTTTCAACCCATTTTAAATCTGCAATAGATTTAGTCAATTCTTTAAGTTTGTACGAAGTAATATTTCCGGGTTGAAAATAACTCGAAACGCGACTTTTTAATGATTTTGCCTTGCCCACATAAATTATTTTCTTTCGTTTATCCATAAAATAATAAACACCAGGAGCATCAGGCAAAGTTGCCAACTTTTCTTGGAAAATATCTGTAAATTCTTTTTGTGGAGTGAAATAACTTAATTTTTTATTCTGAAATGATAACAATTCCTCGAGAGTAGTGATTTCGTGTTCTTCTTCGGCAATTTCCAAAAAATGCAGTAATACTTTTGCAGTGGCTTTAGCATCTCCCATAGCGGAGTGGCGATTTCGCAATCGAATCCCGAAATAATGGGCTAAATTTCCTACATTCTTCTTCTGGGAATCAGCAAGTAATCGCCGAGCTAATTTTAGTGTATCCAAAACAGGCACATCAAGTGGATCTAATTTAGCCCGTTTCATAGATTCATTAACAAATGAAAAGTCGAAATTTGCATTATGTGCGACAAAAACTGCGTTTTGTGTCTTGAAAAAGCTTGCAATCTTGGGCATTATTGCATAATTTTCGGGAGCATAAAACACTTGCTCATTTGTAATTTTTGTCATTTGAGTTATGAACGGCGGGATAAATTGATGCGGATTTACTTGCGAACTGAACTCTCGTGTGATAGAATGATTATTTAAATTTACTGCTGCAATATCCATTATTCGATTCTCACGTGGATTATTTCCAGTAGTCTCAACATCAATTACGACTAAATTAGCATCCCAAATACTTATACTTTCCACAACTCGATATTTTTTTAATATTTTAGCATAAATGACTTTTCAAAAACTTGTTAATTAGACATTAATTTTATTATTTTTAACTTTTAATTTCTGCCGAGTTTTTACCTACTGTATCTGTACTTGCAGTGCTTTTTGTTTCAGTTTTTGATTTATCTTTAACCGAAGCTGTTTCAACAGTACCATTCGAGCTATTCAAAGACGAATGTTCGGACGAAGAAGCAGCACTGCTATTCTTTTTGGAATAATCTGTTAAATAAAATCCACTTCCTTTAAATATGAGTCCGATATTTTTACTAATAACTCTCTCAACTTCGCCTTTGCCTCGGACTTCTTCTTCACAAATTCCTTCAGGACAATGTTCTAATGGTTTACTTTTTATACTTTGCGACCATTCAAAAACTTTTCCACATTTTTTGCATTTGTAAGTGTATATTGGCATTTCTAATGTTCCTTAAAATCTAACAAAACCAACTTTTTTATAGACTTTATCTAATGTTTTATAAGCAATTTTTTGGGCTTGGTTTGCACCAAATTCCAATACTTCCTTAAGACGATTTTTATCTTTCATTATTTCATTAAATTTCTCTCTAACGGGCGAAATCCAATCAGCAACTACTTTGCCAACTGCTAATTTAAAATCACCATAACCCTTACCAGCAAACAATTTCTCAATATCTTCAAAGCTAACACCTGTTGCTAAATGGTAGAGTGTCATCAAATTGCTAATGCCTGCTTTACTCTTCTCGTCAAATCTGACTTCTGCATCAGAATCAGTGACGGAACGCTTAATTTTATTGATAATAGCTTCATTGGTATCATTCAAAAAAATGCAAGAATTTACATTCTCGTCACTTTTCGACATTTTAACATTTGGATTTTGCAAACTCATAATTCGAGCACCAATCTTTGGAATGTATGGTTCTGGGATTTTGAATGTATCAGAATAATTGAAGTTAAATCTTTGTGCAAGATTACGGGATAATTCTAAATGTTGCTTTTGGTCTTCGCCTACGGGCACCAAATCTGCTTGATATAACAAAATATCTGCAGCCATCAAAACGGGATATGTAAATAGCCCCGCATTGATATTTTCGGGGTGCCGTTCGCTTTTATCTTTGAATTGCGTCATTCTACTTAATTCACCAAATCCAGTGAAAGTATTCAAAACCCAAGCTAATTGGGAATGTTGTGGTACGTGCGATTGAATAAACAAAACGCTCTTTTCGGGATCAATACCAGCAGCTAAAAACAATGCAGCAGTCTCGAATGTACGTTGACGCAATTCTGCAGGAACTTGCCTAACTGTGATTGCGTGCAAATCGGCAATCATATAGTAGCTTTGGAATTGAGTTTGTAAATCAACCCAATTTTTAAGTGCACCAGATAAATGCCCGATTGTCAATATTCCCGATGGTTGAATACCACTTAAAATTACTTTTCTATTCTCTATTTCCATTTTAATTTTTTTAATTTAGTTGCTAATTACAATTTTTCTTGTCTAAAATTGTTTATATTTTACTATAATTACAATTTTCTAAAAAGAAATTTTTATTAAAAGCAAAATTAAGAATTTCAATTGTTTTTATAGGAAATTAATCATTAAAATAAATTACTTTTACAAAATGGACAATAATAATAAAGAATTCATTGGTAAAGAATACAAATGTTTAGATCACGGATTTGTTAGATTAGTTGATTATATGGGAGATGACGCCTCAATTGTGCAAGCGGCAAGAGTTAGTTACGGAAAAGGCACTAAATCAGTGAGCGAAGATACGACTTTAATTAGATATCTTATGCGAAACCAGCACACTTCCCCATTCGAAATGGTAGAACTGAAATTTCACATCAGATTACCCATTTTTGTTGCTCGCCAATGGATTCGTCATCGCACAGCAAATGTAAATGAGTATAGCGGAAGATATTCCGAAATGTCAGATGATTTTTATTTACCCGAACTTACCCAAATTCGTTCGCAAAGTTTGGTGAATAAACAAGCAAGAAGTGAAGTAGAAATTGATCCTCATATTTCTCAAAATATCATCTCAAGTATGGAAAATAGCCAGAAAGAAAGCTATAACGAGTATCAGGATTATTTGGAAATGGGACTTGCACGTGAATTGGCAAGAATAAATTTGCCGGTTTCAAATTATACAGAATGGTATTGGAAAATCGATTTGCATAATTTATTTAGATTTCTAAAGCTCCGAATGGATCACCATGCACAATACGAAATTCAAGTGTATGCCAAGACTATTGCCGAAATAATAAAGCAAATATATCCCATTTCTTATCAAGCTTTTTCGGATTACATATTAAATTCTGTAACGTTTTCCCATTCTGAATTATCTTTACTTAAAACAAAATTTACAAATTTGGAATTTACAGATGAAGAACTGAAATCAGCAGGACTTTCCAAATCTGAAATTATTGAATTTAAAAATAAAATTGAAAATCTAAAATAATATAAAAATAAAATTACATTAAATAAAAAAATTAAAGGAAAATATGAAAAAAATTCTCATCATAATAATTTTGCTTGCTTTTGCTACTCCATTCATTACATTCGCACAAATTTCCAAAACTGATAGTGTAATGAGCATTTATTATCAAAAAACAAAACTTGATAAATACAAAGACATCAAAACAATTGAAATTGAAGGTGAAATGCAAATAGGACCCGACACCTACTACTTTAGATTGCAACACAAAAAGCCAAACTCGTATAGATACAAAGAAAGATTTAAAAATGTTTATGTTTATAAATTAATTAATGACAATGAATTAAGTGTTGTAACCAAAGATGGCAAAATGGATATGGGAGCGATGGAACGAGATGTGATTATGAATTTAGCCTCGTATATGGAAGGATTTTTGGTTAACTATCAACAAAATAGCTTTAAATTAGAATATTTGGGGCAGGATAGCATTATTTGGAAGCCAGAACAGGCAGATAATTCTATACCATTTGTACCTGTAGAACCTGAAAAATTACCCAAAGGGAAATTTGAAATTATCGAGCTTACAACTCCAACCTTTGACAAGATCAAAATTTATTTAGATCCAAAAACTTATGACATTAGATTTACTGCTGATAATCCTTTTATGTTGGTGAAATTAGGTCCAATCAAATTTGATGATTATAGAAAGGTTGATGGTATTTCATTTCCTCATTATATAGAACATTTTAATCCGATTTTCCCTGCTATTTTTAGGCTAAATAAAATTGAATTAAACAAAGATTTCCCAAATGAAATTTTCAAGTCTGATGCTCCCGAGAACGTGGTTATTCCCGGACAATAGAATT
>DYLM01000192.1 GCA_020722095.1 Chloroherpeton thalassium | reverse complement strand
ATTTTACATTATTTGTAATTTACGAAATTCCATTTCCATCTGAAGCATTACAATATCTATCTAAAGGTTGGAGGTATTTCATTTTTATAACCAATAATTTTTTCGGCAAAATTATTAATTTCTTCGGACTATTCATATTAATTTTTAATATCCTAGAAAATAATTTTCACACAGCCTCTGAATGTCGGGGCTATTAAATAACTACCATTGCGTAAGGTGAGTAAGTTACTTAAACTTCTTCGTAAAACATAATTTAAATTTATCAGAAACTCATGCAGAAAAGACGGCATCTTATTTTCTGACTTAATATGTCAATTCAAAGTGATGCCGTCTTTACAATTAATATAAATTATATAGCATGTTCTCCGGATTCTTCCGTTCTGATTCTGATTGCATCTTCTACGTTGTAAATAAATATTTTACCGTCGCCTACATCGCCTGTCTTTGCAGTTTTTATTATTATCTCAATTGCGCTTTCAGCTCTGCTGTCGGGACAAATTAATTCCAGCTTAATTTTTGGTGTGAAGTTGATATTATATTCAGTACCGCGGTAAACTTCTTTATGTCCCTTTTGTCTGCCGTAACCCCTCACTTCAGTAACAGTCAGCCCCGGAAAACCTGCAGTGCTCAGAGCATCCTGAACTTCATCTAATTTATGCGGTCTTATTATTGCTTCAATTTTTTTCATTGTGAAATCCTTTATTTGTTTTTAAAAATTACAAGATACTTCTAAAGAAATTGTGTTTGAATTTTTATCAGTAGCAATTTTTTCTTTTTCAATAAATATTTTTTTATTAGAATTATCAAACCTATATTCAAATCTAAATGTTACCGGGTCTAGCTTCAATGTAGGAGTAAAAGTAAGGTTAAATGCATTTAGGTCATTAATTCCAGTTCTGGCTCCTTCTTTATCAACAAAATATTCAGCTCTCAAACCAAGACTCCAATTTTTCGAGAGTGCAATTACAGGTTGCAAACCGAACCCATACCATTTTGAGTCTACATCGTTAATAGTTTCTGTTCCGTAATTAAATTGAAAATTAAGTCCTACCCCAGATATAGCGTTAGTTATTCCGGTTAAATCAAATGAATTTCTCCAGTTTGCAGAATTTTCTTGTTCTACTCCACTCGAGAACGATAAACCTAATGCTAGTGGGTCGCCCAAACTTATTCCAATTCTACCTATAATTGTTTTATCCTTATTATTATCGATGAGTAAATCCCAACCATTTACAACGCCTAATTTTATGTCTATTTGTTCTGAAGTTATAAAAGTAAAATAGCTGCCAACATGAGTAAATGGTTCAGCTAATCCAAAAAGATAACCTCGCGAG
>DYLM01000191.1 GCA_020722095.1 Chloroherpeton thalassium | reverse complement strand
TAGTATTTGGGACACAAATAGACTTGTGGGGGAATAATGAGTTAAGCGGTACAAACTATTTTACAGCATTTACAATGAATTTTTAATTAAATATAATTTCATAAAAACAAGGAGTACGAAAATGAACTGGATTAAAAATCTTAAGATTAGAACCAAGTTACTCATTGGTTTTGGTTTTATAACCTTGATTACTGCCATCGTAGGTTATCTCGGTATTACAGATTTAAGAGATGTTGCAGAACAAAATGATGAAACATACAATAATATGACCGTTCCAATTTCAGAACTTGGTGAAATTAGCACGTATTTTCAACGTGTTAGATTAGAAACACGGGATTTACTACTTGCGAAAACTGAGGAGGAAGTAGAGGAAAATGCTCAGATGATAGAATCACACAAAGCTAGTATTGATGAATTAGCTGATAAATTCGAAAAAACTATTATTTCCGATGAAGTGAGGCAATTATTTATTGAGTTTAAAAAAGCAAGAGAAGAATATGGCAAAGACCTGAATAAGTTGGTTTCGTTGGCAAAAGCACATATGGATGCGGAAGGATTCGCATTTCTGAACGGCGAAATGAAAACTGCCTCCGACAATGAAATGAAGGCAATTGCAGATTTGGATGATATAAAGATAAAGCATGCTGCACAAAGAAACGAGGAAATCCAAGCAACAGCATCATCGACGCAAACAACATTAATAATTTTGCTGGTAATTGGTCTTATAATTTCTATTTTTATTGTTTTTTTATTTGCAAGTTATTTTTCAAAGAAAATCAAGCAAGTATTAGAAGCTACGGAAACTTCGTCGGATATTTTGACAAATCTTGCCAAAGGAGGCGAACAATTGGCAAATGGCGATTTGAATATAAATATAGTGACAGAGACAAAACATCTTGAAATTGATTCTAAAGATGAGTTTGGACAGCTTGCAGAGAATATGAATAAGGTTATTACAAATACGCAAATGACTGCAGTAGCGATAGAAAAAGCAGTAAAAGCAGTAAAGGAAATAATAAGTGAAACTCATTTAGTTGTAGAAGCGTCAGTTAATGGAGAATTAAAAACACGCGGCAATGCAAGTAAATTTAATGGGAGTTATAAAGAGTTAGTTGAAGGGCTAAACAACACATTAGAGGCATTTGCTCAGCCGATTAATGAACAGAGTGTTGTACTCGAAAAATTTGCATCGGGTGATTTAACGGGAAGAATGACGGGAGACTACAAAGGAGATTTTGCGGAAATAAAAAACAGTATAAATAATTTAGCAGATTCATTTAACAATGCGTTGAGCAAAGTAAGCGAGGCAGTAGAAGCTACCGCCAGTGCAAGCACAGAAATATCCTCCAGCGCTGAAGAAA
>DYLM01000190.1 GCA_020722095.1 Chloroherpeton thalassium | reverse complement strand
AAAATGGATGAGTTAAAAAAACAAGCAGAAGTTCATATTGCTAAGTTGAAAGCGCTTGGATTTAGTATTGATTTTGAAATAACTAGTGATGATATTATTTTAACTAATGGTAAAGACATAATTGGTGACTATATAGTGCCTTCATTTGTAACTAAAATAGGAAAGGAGGCATTTAGTGATAATCATAAAATTACAAAGGTTTTTATACCAAGTAGTGTGAAGGAAATAGGCGATAGTGCATTTGCTTATTGTTTTAATATGAGCGAAGTAGTTTTAAATGACGGGTTAATGACAATTGGGGACTTTGCGTTTTTACAATGTAGTCAATTGTTGAGTATAGATATACCCAACACTGTTGTAGAGATAGGAAAATTAGCGTTTACTAGCAATACAAGCCTAACTAGTGTTAAGATATCAGAAAATTTGAAGGTGATAAAAGAATCAACATTTTTCAATTGTATAAAATTAAAACACATTGAGGTACCAGACAGTGTGGAGGAGATTGATAAATATGCCTTCAATGATTGTAAACAGCTTGTATCAGTCAAACTCCCAAATAATGAAAAATTTACAGAGATTTCAAAGGGGGCGTTCAAGGGATGTACTAAGTTGGAAGAGATTGATATACCAGATAGTGTGGAGAATGTTGGCCCAGTAGCATTTTACAAATGTACTGAACTTAGTTCAATTAGACTACCAAATAATAAGCTTAAGGTAATACAAGATGGAGCGTTTGAATTTTGCAGAAATTTGACTACACTTGAGATACCAGATAGTGTGCAAAAGATTGATAAAAAAGTGTTTAGAAGCTGTGTAAAGCTTAAATCAATAAAATTACCCAATAATAGTGAGTTTACTAAGATTAGATACAGTACATTTAGGAAATGTAGAAGTTTAACTAAAGTAAATATACCCGATAATGTTACAACAATAGAAGATTCAGCATTCAAAGGGTGTAGTAGATTAAAAGAAATAATCATACCAAATAGTGTTTCTGTGATAGAACAAGAAGCTTTTAGCGGTTGTACAGGGTTGACCGTTGCTAAAGTACCTTTAAAGTTTTTTGATGCAAATATTTTTCCAGAGCAAGTCTTGCCAATTGTAGATTGGCAAGACTAAAAGAATCAAATAAATGACAAAAATATCAAATAGTGCTTAAAATAACAGCAACAGAAGCATCATGGGGGAATGGATGGCTATTTAAGTGTGTGGGTAGTTGCCTATTCCCCGCCAACATACTAGATAAGTTTTATTGTATTTTATAAAAAGTAAAGGAGGAGTGCGTATGTTATTAGATGTATCTTTCGAAAAAATTGAAAATACTCTCAAAGGATGGGGGTATAATTCTGGCGAATTTGAGGAACT
>DYLM01000084.1 GCA_020722095.1 Chloroherpeton thalassium | reverse complement strand
TGAATTTTCATCAATTGTTTTTAAAATATCTTTACTATCACCTAATAATATTTTCGTATCAATTGTTTTCATATAATTCATTAACTTCAATTGCTTCATTAAATTTGCATTCAATTTCTGCTATTTTGAAATTATACTTTCGTTCATCTTCAGTTGATGCAAGATTTTGAACATCGCTTGTAAAAAATTCAGAAAATTCTTGTGCTTTTATTTTATCTTCTGCTTGAATTAAGACAGAAAATGATTTCGTTAATAGTACTTCGAATGTTTTCATTATAATGCAAAATTTAATTTTATCTCAAAATAATCATCTTTTTCTTTGCACCAATCAAACGACAATGCCCAATTTAAATCATCACCTAATTTTTCTTTCAGTCTACTTCTCGTTGCCAATTGTAACTTTGGTAATAATCAATTAAATCTTGCTTTTTAACAGAAGTTGCCCCGTTTGTTCCATACTTCTCAATTCTGCCATACTGAATTAAATAGGAAATATTTGAGGCTGTGACATTTTTGTGTAAATAATTACTTGCCCAGTCAGCAGCCTCTTTTATGGTTAAAATCTCTTTCATAGATTATTACTTTTATTTAATTGCAAATTTAACAATTAAACATTAAGTATTATTAGATTTGTTAATATTATATTTTCTTGGTCTAGTTTGCTTGTCCAGGATAGCCTACACCTAATACATCTTCAATTGCTTTGATGTAGCCTTCTTTGGGCATTGCACCGATTGCCATTCTTGGTTGTCCGTCTTTGGGAATGAACAAAACTGATGGAATGGAACGGATGCCGAACACAGCAGCCAATTCTTGCTCGGCTTCTGTATCAATTTTATAAATATTCACTTTGCCTGCATAAGTTGAAGCCAATTCTTCCATAATTGGAGAAATCATTTTACAAGGGGAGCACCAATCAGCATAAAAATCAATTACTGCTGGCAATTCGCCTTGATAGTTCCATTGTTCATTTTGTTCATAGTTGAACACCTTTTCGAGAAATGCTTGTTTACTTAAGAATTCCATTTTATTCCTATAAAATTTAAAAAATACATTACTGAATAGTAATATAAACGATTTAATTTTGTTAATATTTTAATATTGAAAATAATTGAAAAATGGAAAGCCATTTAACAACAAAATAAATTAAGAAAAGGAAACATTGTAAAATAATTATCGTATAATTATCTTATAATTATCGTATAAAAAATTAAACAAAAAAGAAAAAAAAATGAAAAAATTATACCGTTCCCAGAAGCAAAAAGTATTTGTAGGTGTTTGTGGTGGCTTAGGTGAATACTTCGACATAGACCCAGTTCTAATCAGACTAATATTTGTGATTGCACTACTTTCGGGCGGAGTTGGATTGGTTGCATATATTGTATTATGGATAGCTGTGCCTTATAATCCAAACTACGCTCGCAATATAAGGAATGATTCCGAAAATGGATTTCAAATAATTGACGAACAAAATGAAAATACCGAGATAGAAGAGAATGATCCTGAGAAAAAACAAAAGACGAATAGAATTCTGGGAATATTCTTTATTATTTTTGGCGGAATTGTTTTGCTTGCTGAATTAATTCCTGATTTTGGATTTACATTTGCATCAAGTATAATATTTATTGCCATCGGGATTTTCTTGCTGATTTCAAATATGAAGAGGAGTGTGCTATGAAAGACCGCACATTTTTCTGGGGAATAATGCTTATTTCTTTTGGAACTTTACTCTTAATTCATCAGTTTGATATTTGCTTAACTTGTAGTGTTCAAACTCCATATATTATTGCCAGCTTATTAATTGCTTTTGGATTTTATGTGATTTTCCAAAAAAAGATAGTAAAATTGATATTTTTATCTCTTTTTTCATTACTTTTGTCTTTTCTGATTTTCAAAATTTTTGATTTTGACAAGGATCATAATTGTTTAAAAGACAAAGTTGAGATTTATCATATTCAATAATAATATTAATAACAAATTAAAGGATATTTTATGAAATTAATTAAGTCATTTCTAACGCTGGCTCTGTTGCTGTTAGTAGCGTTTGGATCGTTATCGGCAGCAAAAAAAGCAAAAGTAGAAGAGGCGCCAAAAGAAAAGGATTTATTCACAACATCCACTCTAAATGGTCTGAAATTAAGGCTAATTGGACCTGGTGCAATATCTGGAAGAATTATCGATTTTGCAATTAGTGCCAAAGACAAAAGCACTTGGTATGTTGCAGTTGCCTCTGGTGGAGTTTGGAAAACTACAAATGCAGGCATCACATTTGAACCAATTTTTGATAATGAAGGTTCATTCTCAATTGGTTGCATAACGATAGATCCTAATAACAAAAATGTTATTTGGGTTGGCACAGGCGAAAACAATAGCCAAAGAAGTGTTGCTTATGGCGATGGACTTTATAAATCAATCGATGGTGGCAAGTCCTGGACTAATGTTGGGTTAAAAAATTCCGAGCATATCGGCAAAATATTAGTTGACCCACGCAATTCAAATGTAGTTTGGGTTGCCGCACAAGGTCCTTTATGGAAAGAAGGTGGCGACCGTGGCTTATTTAAAACAACAGACGGCGGCAAAACTTGGGAAAACGTCTTGAAAATCAGCGACTTCACTGGTGTTTCCGACATAGCATTTGACCCAAGAAATTATGATGTTGTTTATGCAACTGCATACCAAAGAGCAAGAACAGTTTGGACATTAATTGATGGCGGCCCCGAAGGAGGATTGCATAAAACCGAAGATGGTGGCAAAACTTGGACAAAATTAACCAATGGATTGCCAAGTGGCGATATCGGTAGAATTGGAATTGCTGTTTCTCCTGCAAATCCTGACTATGTTTATGCTTTAGTTGAATCTACAATTCCTGGCACAGGAATCTATCGCTCAACAAATAGAGGTGCAAGTTGGGAAAGACGCACTACTTGGAACAATGCTTCACCGCAATATTATCAGGAAGTTTTATGCGATCCATTCAATCCAGATAAAATTTATTTACCCGACACATATTCGATGTTATCAGAAGATGGTGGCAAAACATTGCAAAGAATCAGCAACAAAGACCGCCACGTTGACGACCACGCTTTTTGGTTAGATAAAGATATGCTCGACCATTGGCTAATTGGTGGCGATGGTGGCATTTACGAAACTTTTGATGCTGGAGCAAATTGGCGTTGGTTTGGTAATCTCCCCGTTGGTCAATTCTATAGAATCCAAGCCGATAACTCGGAGCCTTTTTACTATGTTTATGGTGGCACACAAGACAATAACTCTTGGGGCGGACCTTCGCAAACAAATAACTCAGGTGGAATTTTAAATGATGATTGGTTTATGATGATTGGTGGAGATGGGTACGAAGCACAAATCGACCCAAAAGATCCTAACATTGTTTATGCTGAATTCCAATATGGTGGAATTGGTAGATTTGACCGTAAAAGTGGCGAATTGAAGTTTATTCAACCACAACCAAAGAAAGATGAAATGATTCGTTGGAATTGGGATACCCCATACATAATTAGCCAACACGATAACAAAACTTTATATATGGCTGCAAATGTTCTTTTCAAATCCACAGATCGTGGCGATAGTTGGACAGAAATCAGCCCTGATTTAACTCGCCAAATCGATAGAAACAAATTGAAAGTAATGGGCAAAGTTTGGAATGCAGATGCAGTTGCCAAGAATGCCTCAACTTCACTTTACGGTAATATCGTTTCGTTAGCAGAATCACAAGTGAAAAAAGGCTTGATTTACGTTGGAACAGATGATGGTTTAATCCAAATGACTGACGATGATGGCAAAAATTGGACAAAAATTGAAAAAATTGGCGGGCTACCTGAATTAATTTATGTTTCGGATATTTTCCCTTCACAATTTGACGAAAACGTTGTTTATGCAACATTTGATAATCACAAAACTGGTGATTTCAAGCCATATATTTTCAAAAGTAATGATAAAGGCAAAACTTGGACATCAATTTCAGGCAATTTACCTGAAAGAGGCACTGTTTATACAATAATTGAAGATTTTGTTGATAAAAATCTATTATTTGCAGGAACAGAATTTGGCTTATTCTTTACTAATGATGGTGGCACAAAATGGACACAATTGAAAGGTAATTTCCCAGTTATAAATGTTCGTGATTTGGATATTCAAAAACGCGAACACGACTTGATTGTTGGTACATTTGGTCGTGGAATATATATTTTAGATAATTATTCACCATTAAGAAATTTGTCAAAAGATAACTTGGATAAAGAGGCATACATTTTCCCAGTAAAAGATGCAAAAATGTTTGTTCGTGATGAATCTCGTGCAAAAGGCGATTATGGTGCATCGTTCTATCGTGCAGAAAATCCACCTTATGGTGCAACAATAACTTATTATTTAAAAGAAGGTTATAAAACAAAGAAAGATAATCGCAAGAAATTAGAAAAAGATGCAGGCGAAAAAGGGACAGAACCAATTTATCCAACATTGGAGGAATTGCGTCAAGAAGACTTAGAGCAAGGTGCATACTTATTCTTTGAAATTCTTGATGTGAATAATAAATTAATCCGCACATTAAAAGCCCCCGCTGCTGCTGGAGTTAATCGTATTACTTGGGACTTACGTTTTGCAAGCAATGGCATTGCTAACGAAAAAACAGATCCAAACAAATATTCCGGTTTTGCAGTATTGCCCGGTAAATACAAAGTGGTTATGTACAAAAATGTAGATGGCGATATCGAAAAACTATACGGACCCGTTGATTTTGAAGTTAAGAAGCTACAAAATGCCACTTTGCCAGCTAAGAATCGCGAAGAATTAGTTGCTTTCCAAGAAAAAGTAGCCAAATTAAGCACGGCATTAGAAGCAACTTCAAGCTACTTTGAAAAAATCAACGAGAAAGTAAAATTAATGAAAGCAACAATTCTGAATGCTAATATGTTGGATAAAGAATTATTAGAAAAAATTCGTAAAATTGAAGCAAAATTAAATGATTTAGATGTTATGTTAAATGGAAATTCAACAATCGCTAAGAGAAATGAAAATCAAACTCCTTCGATGAACGAAAGATTTAGTTATATTGCTTGGACTGTTTGGGATGTTGATTCCGAAGCCTCAGGCACTGCTAAAATGAATTATGATATTGTAAGCGAACAATTGAAGACATTCTTAAAAGAATTGAAGAATATACTCGAAAATGAGATTAAACCAATAACTAAAGAAATGCAAGATAAGGGTGCTCCTTGGGTGCCAGGTATAATACCACAATGGGAATAAAAAATTAAAATAGAGATTAAAATGGAACCAAAACAAGTAGTATTAGAAGCAATGAAAACTGCTGCCAAACCACTTAGCAATAGCGAAATCGAGTCAATAACAGGTTTGGATAAGAAAGCAGTAGAAAAAGCAATGAAATTGCTAAAAACCGAAGGTTTGATTGAATCGCCAAAGCGATGCTATTGGCAACCAAAAGAGTAACAAATAACTGGCTATTAATAATAAACCTCACATTTCGGTGTGAGGTTTTTTTTATGAGAGGTTTAAGATTATTTGAGTATAAATAAATTATTTAATGTGTATTCTTTCAATCTTGTATTAGCAATTTCAACATATTCCTTTGAAATTTCAGAACCAATCCATTTTCTATTCAAAATTTGTGCAACTTTTGCGGTTGTACCACTGCCCATAAATGGATCATAAACTAAATCATTTTCATTAGTCCAAGTTTTAATTTGATCAATAACAAGTTTCTCGGGAAAAATGGCTGGATGACTATATGCAATTTTATCTTTTGTTGAAATTCCGCCACCAACCGAATAAAAAAATACGTTCCCTACTTTCTTTTCAGTTGTTCTTTCTACTTTTTCATAGTCCAATGAACCATTCTGACCTCGATTTTTCATATTGGCAAGTCCTTGATATTTTGTAGGTTCTGTAATTGGATTAAAGGTTTTTGGACTTCCTTTTGATAAAGCAAACATATATTCAAAATGTTGATGATATCTATTTCCTGTTTGAGGCATTGGATTATTTTTATAATAAATCATTGTGTCGTGTAGTTTAAAACCAATCTCTTTGAAATATAATGCTTGCCGAAAAGATGTGCCTGTTTCGCTTCCGTCAATGGTTGCATCACCTACAACCCAAACAACAACTCCACCTTGCTTTGTAATTCTAAATAATTCTTTTGCAATTTTTTCAAATTCAAATTTATACCCATTATAATTACGAATATCATCATAGGGTGGAGAAGTGATTACAAAATCAACATATTCATTGGGCATTTTGCCCATTGTAATCAAACAATTTTCGTTGTATATTTTGCCAATTTCCATAACTACAAATTTAATCAAAATTTAATAAAGATAATCGCATTTGGAATTTTAATAAAGTATTAAGTTTTTTTTTATAAATCTATCTTTCCATCTTTTTACAATATTTTTTTTACATTATCGGTTAATTTTTATTAAGTTATACAATTTTTAAGATACTTTATGCCAAGAATTGCAATTATTTTTTTCGTTTTAATTTTATCTGCTCAACTTTCCTTGTCAAATGTTAAAATCTTAAGTTGGAAAGTACATACTTCCTTGAATAATCCAACTCAAGTAACTGCTGATGAGCAAAATCGCCTGTTTTTTGCAACAAAAGGTGGAATTTGGGTATTTAATCCCAAAACTCAAGAAGATTATATGATTAATTCGGGTAATGGGCTTTGGGATAATGAAATTACGCAAATTTATTATTCCAAAAAGATAGGAAAAGTGATTGCGGGAAGCAATTCAGGCGCTCTTACTTTTATTGATAAGAACTTGCAACTTGAACTTGTATTGGATATTACCAAAAGCAATTTCCCTAATAAAGCAATTTATTCGATGGCATCTTATGGAAATTATCTGTATATCGGCACTGGGTTTGGATTGGTTACTTATGATATGGAGCAAAATATTTTTCGCGAAACTATTAGCAAAATGGGAGATTTTTCCATTAATATTCCTGTTAATAATATTTTAATAGTTGATGAAAAGATTTATTTATCAACTTCCGAAGGCTTATGCTATGCTGATATTAATTCTCAATTAGCAAATCCAAATATCTGGGAAACAATCAAGGTTAATGAGCAAAACACAGAACTTTTGCTGGCAACATCGCTGAATTACGAAAAATACTTTTCCTCTAAAAATGATATTTACAAACTTGAAAATGATTCATTAGTTCATATTCTATTTAACGAGTACGATATTCAAAGTTTGGGAGTGCATCAAAATAAAATTTACTTTTCTGACGAAGGTAAAATCTACGACTTAAACAAAGATTATTACCAATTTTTTCCCGAGTACAAAGCATTAAAAATGCTTTTTGGATTTAATTTGCAGGGACTTGATGAAGATTCTCCTTTATTTTTATACAAAAGTAATGGAATTGGTTATTTTGTTGATAAAAAGCAAAAATTTCATACTCCAAATTCGCCCGCCAGCAATTTGTTTTTTGATTTGGAAACAGATAAAAGTGGCAATTTATGGGTTGGAACAGGCGAGCGACCCTCAAAAGGCTTTATGAAATTTGATGGCACAAATTGGACCAATTACACAGCAACAACAAATCCCATATTTATTTCCGATAATGCTATGAATGTGATAAGCTATAACGATACCACAGTTTATGTCTCAACTTGGGGGAAAGGTTTGCTTAAATTTAACCCAAATGATATAGATAAACTTACTTACTTCACATTAGCAAATTCTCCCATAGTTGGAACTGATACTAATTGGTTTGTTATCGGTCAACTGAAATTAGACCGAAACAATACTTTATGGGCAGTCAATTATGGCGAGAGCACTCCAGGTCCTGTTTTGATTAGTTTAGATAACGCAGGAAAGTTCAATTCATACAATAGCTGCATAAGCATTAATGATAGATTTAGATATTCGTTAGAAATTGACGGGAATAATACTAAATGGATTGGCTCTACTAATGGTTCCGGTTTATTGTACATCAATGAAAATGGCACTCCTGAGGATAAATCTGATGATATTTGTGGAGTAATTAATTCAAGTTCTTATTCAAATTTACCCGACAATACTCAAAATGCTTTGGCAATCGACCAAACTGGTTCTTTATGGATTGGCACTCCCGAAGGTTTAGCTTCGGTTTATAATCCATCGGCAGTTCTCCTAAATCAAAAGCCAATTATCCGTTCTTTGAATAATTTAGCTCAACAAGCAATTAATGATATTTACATTGATGCGGTCAATAATAAATGGTTGGCTACAAACGAAGGTGTTTGGGTGCTGAATCCAGACGCAACCGAGATTATTGATATAATTAATACAGGAAATTCACCTTTGAAAACTAATCGTATTCGTTCGATTACAGGCAGTTATTCCGAAGGTAAAATATATATTGGCACTGATTTGCAAATGCTTGAAGCAACTACTTTGTTTGTTCAGCCATTAGAAAAATATTCACTTTCGTGCTACCCACAGCCATTTAAATTTTCGGAAAGTTCCGAATTGATTATAGATGGCTTGGCGGTGGATAGCGAAGTATGGATAACGACAACTTCGGGAAATTTAGTTAAGCGATTTTCTACAAGCTCGCGTAGAATTATTTGGGATGGTTTAGACGAAAATTCAAATAAAGTACAGACGGGAGTATATTTACTGAATGCACAATCACGCACAGGTAATCAATCTTCAGTTCAGAAAATAACAATAATAAATGATTAAAGTTAAATGATAAAACTGAAGATATGATTAAAAAAGGTTCTAATAATTCAATTTAGACTGTCATTCTTAAACGAAGGGAAGAATCTATCTTGTTGATTTTAAAAGATTCTGGATTCTTCGTGGCTGTCTCATAAGTCAGATTTGCTTTTATCAGATGAGGCTGTCTCATAAGTCAGTTTTGCTGTCGTGGCTGTCTCATAAGTTGATGATTTGAAAATTATTAAATAAAACATTTTAAAA
>DYLM01000083.1 GCA_020722095.1 Chloroherpeton thalassium | reverse complement strand
AAGCCTCTGCATCTTTCGGACGCAGGGGCTTTGTTTTTTATAAGAAGTTTTTAGAAATTAATGTCCGTGTCCGCAACCGCAAGTGTGTTGATTTAATGGATTTACAAATGTGAAACCGCTACCTGTTTCGTCCTCCACATAGTCAATGGTGATGCCCATAAAGTAAAATAGGCTTTTGTTATCAAATACAAAGTCAATGCTACCAATTGAAAATTTTCTATCAGTATCTGTGAAATTATTGTCCATTCCTAATTTGTAAATCATACCAGAACAACCACCACTTTTGGCAACCAAACGAAGGAAAAAGTCAGATGGAATATCGCTTTGTTCTAAAAATTCACGGATTTTGTCATAGGCTAACTTTGTTATTCTGATGTACTCATCTTGGTTTGCACCTTTGATAAGAGTATCTATTACGAAATCATCAATGGATGTTTCTACTTGCGGAATATATGTTTCAATTTTCATAAAAATTCAATTTTAATTCTTAATCATTATATAAACGAATTGGTGCTATAATAATTTAAGACATCTTATTATTTGTTTTAATTTTACCACGCTTTTGGAATAAAATCCGGAGAATTGACGATACTTGCACTGCTACCAGTAGCACGGATAACTAATAAGCCTTGTTGTTCGGCAAAGATCTCAGACTTACTTGCTGTTGTTAGATATGCCACTGCTCCATAAATTTTATTATCATTATATTTTGGGAAAATCTGCTTAAAAAGTTTTAGATTTTTTATAAAATCTTTTACATCATCTGGTCTAAGCGTTGTTTTAACTTCTACTACAACAATTTCGTCACCATTTACTGCAATCAAATCAAATTCAAATTTCTTATTTTCAAATGTTCCTTTTGTTCTGGAATGGACAAAATTTGCTTTAAGCCCTCTTGCATTCAGTAATTTTAGTAAATCTCCTTCAACAAGTTTTTCCATTAATTTTCCCCACTGCGAGGTAAATAACTCTTCGAGTTGTCTTAATTTCTTGTCAGTTTCTTTCATTTGTCTGTCTGTTTCTTGGAATTTCTTATCAGTTTCTTGGAATTTCTTATCAGTTTCTTGGAACCTCTTAGCTGTTTCTTGGACCAAAAGCCAGACTTTCTCAAAATCTAATTTTTCTGTTTTTGTTGTTGCTGCCATTTTATTATTAATTTATTATAACAAATTTATAAACACAAAATTATGAAAATTATTGTAATTTAACAAAAAATGCTTAATGCTATTTCAGTTCAATTACTATTGGGCAATGGTCCGAACCATACTCGTCATTTAGATGGTAAGCATTGACAACTGAATCATCTAAGCCTTTGGTATACCAAAAATAATCAATTCGCCAGCCAATATTTCGCTCGCGTGCTTTTGACTTTTGGTCCCACCAAGTATAATTCTCGCCTTCTCTGTGGAACTTACGGAAGGAATCAATCCAGCCATTTTGCTCCATCCAATCCAATTTCTCACGTTCTTCGGGTAAAAAGCCTGAGGAATTTACATTCTCTTTTGGACGAGCCAAATCAATTTCTTTATGTGCCGTATTATAATCGCCACACATAATTATTTCTTTCCCCGCATCACGCAACTTATTGGTATAATTGAAAATAGCATCGTAAAAATTCAACTTATATTCAACCCGATGTTTGCCAGAAGTGCCATTTGGGAAATAGATATTTAACAAAACAAAATGTTCAAAATCAGTTTGAATTATTCTACCTTCGATGTCAAATTGCTCAATGCCAATTTCACTTTTTATAGTGGTTGGTTCATTTTTAGAGAAAGTTGCCACTCCGCTATAACCTTTTCGTGCTTTGCTCCAATTATAATTTGATAAATATCCATTTGGGCTAAGCAAATCAGGTCGTATCTGGCTTGGCTCGCTTTTGGTTTCCTGCACCGATAAAATATCGGGCTTATGCTTATTGATAAATTCAAAAAGCAAATTACTTGGCAAATCATTATTTGCAGTACGTTTGTTTTGCCCAGTTACCGAACGATAACCATTAACATTCCAAGAAATAATTTTCATATAATAAATTCCTTAAACTCCTCGCAAATTTGGATCCCAAATATATTTATGTAATTGCAATTGCAACCTAATTTTTTTGCCCGAAGCGAGTATTTTATTTGCTAAATCAACTGGTTGCATTTGATTGAAAACAGGTGAAAATAAAATCGTATCAATATGATTATATAAATCATAAAAATCGCAGGTTTGAATTGCCCAGTCAAAATCATTTTCATCGCCAATCACAAATTTCACCTCATCAATCTTATTCAATTTAGTTAAATTTGAATAATTATTTAACTTTTCCATTTTCGATGAAGGACATTTTATGTCCATTATTTTTATTGCTTTGTCCGAAATGGAATCAAAAGGATAATACCCATTTGTCTCTATCGCTACTTCGTAATTATTATCGCAAAAGTAATTTATCACATTCACAATTTCGGGTTGCATCAGTGGCTCCCCACCAGTAAATTCGATAAAATTACAATTGTACTTTTTCACTTCATTGATAATTTCTTGGGCAGTCATCAAATTCTCAATCTGTGCTGCTTCCAATCCGTAGGGAGTGTCGCACCACGAACATCGCATATTGCAACCTTGCAATCGGATAAAAACGCAAGGTAATCCCGCGCGCGAACCCTCACCTTGAATTGAAAAGAAAATCTCTGAAATATTAAATTTGTGTTCACTTATATTCATTTATAGAATGACGAAGTTGTAAGAATATTATGAATTAAATGCTCATATTTTTTAGTGAATCCTAAATAGTCTTAACCTTTTTTTTGGAAACTAAACTGTATCTTCCAAGTGGTCGGATATTTCTTCTATGGATTCGTTTGCCTGTTTGAGCAAGTGTTTCTTTTTACCAATAATTTGCATTAAATTGTCTTCGTAAAAGAACTTATCGCCATAAAATGGTTTCAATTCAGTTAGCCAATTTGCATTTTCATTTAATTCTGCATAAAATGGAATATTGTTCCATTCGGGATTTCGTCCTTGAATAAAACGAAGTGCAAGAGCATCTTTCATTTCACCATCTTTTTCGAGCTGACTGACTCCAAGAACCTGAATTTTACCGGGCAAAGCAGACATAATCGGACCGCGAGCAGTTTTACAGATTCCGCTAACTTGACGAAATGCATTGGAAAATATCTTCCAAGCCTCAATCAAAGATATTTCAAAGTATTCTTTTGCTCCTGTGTCACGTGGTATGAACATATAATAAGGAATGATATTCAAATTTACTTGCTGTCTCCACATTTCCGCCCAATCTTCGGCTGAATCATTGATATGCTTCAAAATTGGTGCTTGTGAGCGAATCTGTGCTCCAGTTGACCTAATTAAACGCACGGCTTCAGCAAACACTGGAGTTTTCTGCTCGTTCGGCGAATTAATGTGAGCCATAATTGATAGGTTCAGTCCTTTACTTATGATTTTTTCAAAATAATTCAAAATTGCTTTTGCATCTTTATCAGTTGTATATTTATAGGGAAAATATGACAAAGATTTTGTTCCAATTCGGATTGTTTGAATATTCGTAGTCTCTATATTTTCTATTAATTCACTCAAATAGTTTTCTAATGATTTGCTATTCATAACCATTGGATCGCCGCCTGTAATTAGCAAGTCAGTTACTTCTGGATGATGTTGCAGATATTTCAACAAACTGTTTGATTGTCTAAGATTTATTTTGAAATCTTGTACGCCAATAAATTGAGGCCATCTAAAGCAGAATGAACAATATGCGTGGCAAGTCTGCCCAGCAGACGGAAATGCTAAAACCGTTTCGTTATATTTGTGTTGTAATCCGTGTATTTGACGCTTATTTAATAAAGCAACATTTAAATCTAATTGACCAGCTGGATGAGGATTTAACTTGTACCATATATCCAAAATGGTGTTTTTGAGGGTTTGCTCCGAAGCATTGTTAAAATCGTAATTTAATTTATCGTATAAACTATTATTTAACATATTTTTATTAGGAAATACGAGATTGAATATTGGATCGGTCTCGTAGTTTTCCCAATTAATCAACTCATCGGCAAGGTAATTATTAATTTTGAATGGAAATACCAAAGACAGCATTTCAATTTCCTTGTACTTCTCTTTAGATAAATATTTGACTTGTGGGAGTTCGCGTATGTTGTTTCTATTATATGACTTATAGCTATAACTGCTCATCGTGATTCTCCATTAATTCAGTACAAATTTAAGAATAAATTGTTAAACTACCAAATATAATAAATTATTATCCAAATAAAATCATCATTAAGTAGAAATTTATGAGTAAAATTTATTTCAATAATTTAAGTAGTAAATTGATAAACTATAGACTAATAATACTCATATATCTATAACAATTATTAATAAATTATTCTTCAATCTTCTTTGTTATGAAACATTTGATTGTTAATTTCGTATTATATTAAATTTACAAAATAGAAATTCGCATTATTAATAAAAATCAAAGGTTTTTAAAATGATTAAAAAATCTCAATTTCTTACTTTTGCTTTGTTGTTTGCTTTGATTGCCACAACACTTTCTGCAAAAGTAGATAGCTTTAAGCCAATTTCCTTCATTAAGGATACTTTACCAAATGGCTTAGATGTAATTTATACAATTGATAAAGACGCTCCAATTATTGCTACTGTTGTGCAATACCGAGTTGGCTCGCATTACGAAAAACCAGGCAAAACTGGTTATACTCACTTCTTTGAGCATTTGATGTTCGAAGCTACACAATCTTACGAACGTGCGGCTATTGATAAATTTGTGGAAGAAGCTGGTGGTAATTTAAATGCACACACTTCTTATGACGAAACAGTATATTATTTGCAATTACCTTCTAACTATTTAGAAATGGCATTGTGGATTGAGTCTTCGCGTATGCGTGGATTAAAAGTGGATACTGTTGGAGTGAAAACTCAAAAAGGTGTAGTATCAGAAGAACTTATTACTCGTCGTGAAAATAGTGCTTATGGAACATTGCTCGATAAAATCGGCGAAAATTTATTTAAAGGAACTACTTACGAATGGACAACTTTGGGTTCATTAGATGATATTAAAAATGCAAAAATCGAAGATTTTAAAGAATTTTATGATGGTTATTATTATCCAAATAATGCAACTTTAGTAATTAGCGGGGATTTTGATTTAGCAGAAGCTCGCAAATTAGTAAACAAATATTTTGGCGATTTACCACGCCATCAAATTCCTGCTGAAAGACCATTTGTTATTCAACCTTTACAAAAAGAAATACGCGATACAATCCAAGATGCTAAAGCACAAATGCCTGGTATTTTTGTTGCTTATCCGGGCGTTAGTATGTTCGATCCTGATTTTTATGCACTTGATATTTTAGCTGACATATTGGCAGCAGGCGAAAGTTCAAGATTTTATCAAAAATTAGTTGATGACGAAAAAATTTCATTACAAGCTGGCTTTTTCCCATTTGCATTGGAAAAAGCAGGTTCATTAGTTTTCTATTCAATTGTTGCTCCAGGTAAAGATAATGAAGAAAATATTAAGTCAATGGATGAAATTGTTAGCGATATAATTAAAAATGGCGTCAAGCCCGAAGAATTGCAGAAATCAAAAAATATCAAAGAAGCAAGTTTTGTTGGTGATAAAAAAGGGACATTATCCAAAGCAGAAAGTTTAGCACGATACAATGCTTACTATGGCGATCCAGGTAGAATTAACACAGAAATTGAAAATTATATGAGCGTAACGATGGACGACATAAAAAGAGTTGCTAAAAAGTATTTTGGCACCGACAAAAGAGTGATTTTAATTTATACACCAAAAGAAAAAATATAGTAGAAGGAAATAAATAGATGAACAAGTTAAAATTATTATTAGGTATTATTACAATAGCATTTTTAGGCAATATCTTTGTTGCAAATGCACAAAAGCCCAAACCAGAGCCAACTGCCCCAAAAGATTTTGTTTTTCCCGATTATAAAACCGTTGTATTGAGCAATGGAATTAAGGTATTTTTAATCAAAGATGACGAGCAACCTACTCTTGCAATTAGAATGGTATTTGCCGGTGGTGCGAATTTAGACGACAATAAACCTGGCGTTGCCGAGATTACAACTTCGTTGATGACCAAAGGTGCGGGCAAATTAGACGCCCTAGAAATTGCTGAACAACTAGATGGAATTGGAGCTGGAGTTAACGTTTCTGCAGGTCAAGATATGGTTGTTGCTTCGGGCAGCTCGCTTGTTAAGCATTTCGACAAAATGTTCGATATTTTTGCTGACATTATTCTTAGACCAAAATTCCCAAAAGACGAATTTGAAAAATTAATTGAACAATCAATTTCTGCCGTAAAGATGAGAAAATCCAATAGTGGGGATCTTGCTGCGATATTGACAAGTATGGCAACTTATGGCAAAGACCATCCTTATGCACAAATTGAAACTGAAGAAACTTACAAAGCATTAACGACAGATGATTGCAAAGCATATTACAAATCAGTATTTATGCCAAACAATGTAACTATCTCAATTATTGGCGATTACAACGAAAAAGATATAATCAAAGCATTAGAATCAAAATTCAAAGATTGGCAAAAAGGTCAAAGACCAAGTATGGACATTCCCGAACCAAAGCCAATGAAAACTGGCGTTTATATGATACCGAGACCAGGCTCCAAGCAAGCTTCGGTAGTTATTTCTGCATTGACCGTACCAAGAAATAATCCAGATTATTTAGCAGTTAGATTAACTGGAGCAGTTATGGGTGGCGGATTTGGTTCAAAATTATTCAGATCATTACGCGAGAAATATTCATTTACATATAGTCCATTTGCTTCCAATTCAGGCAATAAATTTGCAAATAGATTTATTGCAGGTTCGGAAGTGAAAATCGACAAAACTGATTCATCTATAACTGTGATTTTAGATGAATTAAAATCACTCTACAATGATGGTCTTTCCGAAGACGAATTAGCAAGAATTAAGAAAACTGTTATTGGTGGCTATCAAATGGGTTTTGAAAGTTCCGGCTTTGTTGCTTCGTTAATTCAAAATGCTGATTTCTATGGCGAAGATATCGAAACAATTAAGAATTATCCCCGTAGAGTGCAAGCAATCACTACTTTGGACATCGCAAAAGTTGCCGAAAAATACTTGAAGCCAAATAAATTATACATCGGAGTAGTAACTCTTCCCGAACAAGAAGAAGAACTTAAGAAATATGGAAATATCTATAAATACACCTTGGATTTAGAATCTGAAGACGACATCGCAAAAGCCACTCCAGTAAATTACACAGCCGAAGAATTATTGCAAAAATTTGAAACGGCAATGGGCGGACTTGATGCAATTAATGCTATTAAAACAATGAAAGTGGAATCACGCATTAAATTCCAAGCTCAAGGTCAAACATTAGATGGAAATGCTGTTCAAATTACCGAATTCCCCGATAAATCATACAGCTTGCTCAATACTCCTGCATTCCAGCAAACAAGTTGGGTGAATGGCGGAAAAGCCTGGGTTAAGCAAGGACCAGAAACAACTGAACTGACAGGCGAGGAACTCCAAAAAGCATTAGACCAAGTTAAAGATCCATTATTTGAATTGGTAAAAGCTCCTATTGAAGGTTATAAATATGACTTGATTGGCGAAAAAGATGGCTTTGTAAAATTAAAAGTAACCGATAAAAGTGGTGAAGTTGAAACATATTTCTTTGATAAGTCAACTTTCTTGGTAAGCAAAATTCAACAAACTGCCACAACTCCACAAGGACCATTAGACATTGCTATTTCATATTCTGAATATGAAACAATCAAGGGAGTGAAATATCCAATGAAAAACGAAATGAGTAATCCATATTACACAATTACTTCCGAAAGTGTAATTTACTTTAACGAGCCCGTAACTCCCGATACATTCGAACCAAAGAAATAGATAGAATTTGAATTTTATTGATAAATAAAAACTGCCTCCTAAATCATAGCGAGGCAGTTTTTTTTATTATTATTGAATATAATACATTAATGGATTGCGGGCGACTACCAATCAAGCTACACGAAAAGCTGAAGGGGGGCTACAAAACTTTACATACAACTGAAACCCTTATTGGCTATACCAAATATTGGTGCTTAACACTTATCATTTCAAATTCTTTTCTTCCTTTTTTCAAGTAATCAAGAATCTGTTTGGGGGTCATTTTTGAAATTTCAGAATCAACTTCATTTCTAATTTCTCTCATCATTTTTACGCTATCAAATTTCTTTTTCGTTTTCATAATTTATTATGTCTTTAGGTGAACGTATTTCCAAAGTTTGATACCCATTTCTAATATTAATCGAATTATATCCACGAATTCTCTGAATATTAACAATATGTTTAAAATTCCAACTTACCAATATGTCAATTTTGTTAATTGTTGCCGTTGCAATATGGAGACAATCGTCAAAACTTGTTTGTCCAACGACTTTTTCTTTCACATATTCCGATGCGAGTTCAATGGCTTCTTGTGTTACAATAATTTCCTCAAAGTCAATCCCGTTGTCTTGTATTACTTTTCTAACTTTTTCAGGTGCTTTAATCAGTTACCGAATTGTCAAATCAGATATGACCAAATCATAGATTCCATTCTTTACTTCAGTGAAAATCTGGATCGTGTCTTCCGAGAATTCATCATCGAAAAATCCGCCAATGACAGAAGTATCAAAATATAATTTTAGTCTTTTCATTTTAACATTATTTCCTCAAATATAGTGAATTTTTCTCTTGGGCGATTTTTTCCACGCTTGTTACATAACGGACGCATAGCTAAGGTAAGTATTGCAAATTTTTTGTTTAGATCGGCTAAGTGGAGATAGTTTGCCTCGACAAACACGTTTTGCATCAGTTCATTGAGATGAGGAGGTGGGAGCGAGATGAATGGGAATGCAAAGACAACTCTCGTTTCAATTCAGCACAACATCAATTATTTGAACTATGTTGCAAATCCCGCACAATTCCCGCAATTACGTTCAAGCCAATGTTAGGCACATTAATCATTTGTTATTTAATTTATTACGAATTTCGTCAATTTGTTCATTCGTTAATTTCGATATTTTAATTATTACATCGTTGGTTAATCCTTCTTTAATTCCATTTACAGCAATTTCAATATTTCTATTATCAACCGCTTCATTTACTGCTTCTTCAATTTTTC
>DYLM01000082.1 GCA_020722095.1 Chloroherpeton thalassium | reverse complement strand
AAAAACTAAAAAATAATTTATTAACTAACTTAAAACTAAAACATTATGAAAAAAATTTTATTGCTTTTGTTTGGGGTGTTGCTTTTTAGTAACATTTTTTCACAAAGTGCAAAATACGATAACTTAATAATGAATATTAAGTTCGATGACAAAAATATACAGAAAAATGTATATTTCAGTTCTGCAATTTCAATAACTGCATATTGTTATCCCGATGATAGTACACTTGCTGTTTTGAATAATGAAATGCAGCAAATACAAATCTACTCGTTGGTAGATAGTAAGTTGTCTAAAACAATTAAATTACCTTCAACAGCGCTGGATTTTGATTATTATGCTGAAAAATTCTACATTATGGATTATAATAAAGTATATGTAGTTGATTTATTTGGAAATACTATTTCAGAAACTGCATTTACAAGACCTTCAAAACCTTTTGCATTAGAAAAGTTTATTGTAGATAATGGTCGTTGCATAATTAATATTGCTGATGGGACAGCTTGGGAAGTTACAGAAAGCGGTTTGTATGAAATTGATAATTATTATTGGTATTATCCAAACAATTTCAAAGGCAGAACCGAAAAAATTGATTTTAAAAGTTTTGTTTTGAGTGTTGCAACGCCTGAAAATAAAATCATTAAAAACAATATTCAAATTTCTGATTTAGGATTAAGCGATGATTTGGCAACTGTAAGAATTATGTCAATTGAAAATGACAAACTTTCATTAGACATTGAAACTTCAACCAATAATGAAAATGATTTGCCAAAGAGATTTCTCGTTTTTACAAATTTGAATGGAAAATTGATTTCAAAAACCGAAATACCTTTTGTTTACAGTACATATATTAGCCGACAATTTATAGAATATAAGAATAGCGTAACTTATTTATTATCTGCACCTGATGGTTTATATTTTTATGAATTAAACAATTCAAAATCAAGTATTAACCTACCTGAATTATGCCCTGATAAATATCATTTTAACGATTTTTTATTACCTAATGAAGAAATTGAAAATATTGATAATAAAGATTATGATAATTCAAAAGCAGGTAGTAACTGTGTTACAAGAACACAAGTTATTGAAAATGCTATAAAATTTAGAGATTTAACTTGGACTGCAACTTCTTCTAATATTGCTTCCTCTTGCACATGGTTAGGAAGTGGGTCTTGTGCCGGTTATGTAAAAACGCCAACATGGGTAACAACAGGTGCTAAAACTTCTGTTCCATACAAATGGGGTGGACATACAGATTGGTATGATTATGTTAGTTTAGCAAGTCAAGGGAAAAAAACGGGAAATTATGCATGTAGAGCACCTAACGGTAACAATGGAGTATGTCCGGATTATGCTCACCAATGTAATGATAACAATGATGTTATTGGCGTTGATTGTAGTGGTTTTATTAGTCGAGTATGGGAAACTTCCAACAATACAACAAATTCATTACCTGGTATTTCAACGAGTTTAGGCAGTGCAACTGTTTCAAGTAATTTTAGTCAATTGCAGCCCGGTGATATAATAAATTATTCTGGTCATCACGTTAGATTATGTACAAGTCAAAATCCATCAGGTACCGGCAGTTTTATTGAAAGTTGTGCAGGCGATTGGAGGGTTGTTGACCATTCATATTCACCTGGCGACTTGTCAGGTTATACATGCTATAAATTTAATAATATCAACGATGCTCGTTTACGTTTAAATCAAGCAATAACTTATACGCCGTCAACAGTAACACAAGGACAACCTTTAACTATAACATATCAAATTAAAAATTTCGGTGCTGAAACTTGGTCAGGTTCTGTCGGTTTATATATAATTAAGTCAGATGGTACGGAAGCATTAATACAAGAAAATACAGGCGTTACTCTGACATCTAATCAAGCATCTTCAACTTTTTCTTTTACATCGCCATCCGTAACATCACCAACAGGTTTAACAAAAATTGAAGTAAGAGTAAAAAATTCATCAACTTGTAATTATCAAAGATATTATAAAGTTGGTGCAGGTTCATATACAAATCCAATCGAATTTACAATTTATCCTGCAAGCGGTTGCTCTGCCCCAACCACTTCTTTAAGTTCACCTGCGAATTATCAAGCATATACGCAAGGACAAACAATAAATTTTGCTTGGAGTGGTAATGGTGGTAGTTGTTCAATTACTGAATATATTTTTTATTTAGAAAGCCCAACTGGTTCTAATTCATCAACTAGTGTCGGTACAAATACAAGTGCTTCAATAAGTAGTAGTTCAAGTTCAACTATGACAATTGGAACTTGGAAGTGGGGTGTTAAGGCAAAAAACAGCGAAGGCACTTGGGGAAGTTATACTTACAGATATTTTACTATAAGTGCACCGTCTTCAAATTATACAATTTCAACATCATCAAACCCGACAGCAGGCGGAACAACAAGCGGTGGTGGTACTTTTGCAAATGGAAGTTCTTGTACAGTAACAGCAACAGCAAACAGCGGTTATACTTTTACAAATTGGACAGAAAATGGAACACAAGTTTCAACAAGTGCAAGTTATACATTTACTGTTTCAGGAAACAGAACATTAGTTGCTAATTTTACCACAACAGGTGGTAGTTGTACAACTTGCCCCGCTTATGATTTTCAAGATACGCCTTCAACAACTTGGAAAACAAGCAGTCAAAGTATAGGTTCAAATGGATGTTTTATGTTCAGATTTCCTGTTGTTCCCGGATATACATACACATTCAAAACAGGTTGTGGCGATGGTGCAACTGCAACATTTGATACTTATTTAGAACTTATAGACTATAATTGTGCAGGTATTACAAATAATGACGATGGATGCGAAAGTAATCGATCAACTATTCAATGGACTTGCAATTATTCTGCAACAAATTGGGTTTATTTAAAAGTAAGAGGTTATAGTTCTTCCAACTACGGAACATTTACATTAGCATATTTACGAACCGACCCTGTTATAAATTATACTATTTCAACATCAGCAAACCCAACCGCAGGTGGTTCAACAAACGGTGGTGGTACTTTTGCAAACGGAAGTTCTTGTACTGTAACAGCAACTGCAAACAGTGGATACACATTTACAAATTGGACAGAAAACGGAACACAAGTTTCAACAAGTGCAAGTTATACATTTACAGTTTCAGCAAACAGAACATTAGTTGCAAATTTTACTGCAAATCCTGTAAATTATACAATTACATTGTCTTCTAACCCAACGGCAGGTGGAACAACAAGCGGAGCAGGTACATACACAAGCGGAAGTTCGAGAACTGTAACAGCAACTGCAAACAGCGGTTACACTTTTACTAATTGGACTGAAAACGGCACAGTTGTTTCATCAAGTGCAAGTTACACTTTTACATTAACAGGTAACAGAACTTTGGTTGCTAATTTTACGCAATCTGTTTATGGTTTAGTTGCATACTATCCGTTTAATGGAAATGCCAACGATGCAAGCGGTTATAATAATAATGGTACTGTTTCGGGAGCAACATTAACAAACGGAATTACTTGTAATGCAAACGGTGCTTATAATTTCGGTGGTTATAACAATTCAAATATAATACAAGTAAATAACAGTACAACACTACAATTTGGTCAAGAAATGTCAATTTCTTTATATGTAAAACTAAACGGAGCTGATGGAATGGACGGTTATGGTGGTTATAATGCTTATGGTAATCAAGTTATTTTTGCCAAAGAAGCCGATTGGGGTGGTTTTTGGGCAACGGCAAACTTAAATGCCTCAAATCAGTTTTCAACAGGTTTAGGTAGTACAGATATGTCATTACCCGGATTATCTGCAACTCTTGATAATTATTCAATTGGAACTTGGGTTCATATTGTTTATGTATTTTCGGCAACCCAAGCAAAGTTGTATTTGAACGGAACTTTAAAAACTACGATTAATTGTACAACAAATTTCAATACCGCAAATACAAAAAAATTGTATTTTGGAAGATATAGTTCGTATTGGTATCCTTTAAATGGTGCGTTAGACGAAATTAAAATTTACAATAAAGCATTAACATCATCGGAAGTAACCGGTTTATATACCCCTGCAACTACATACACAATTGCAACATCTTCAAATCCGACAGTTGGTGGTACAACAAGTGGTGGCGGTACTTTCAGTTGCGGGCAAAATGTTTCATTAACCGCAACACCTGCAACAGGATATACATTTACAAAGTGGACAGAAAACGGAACGCAAGTTTCAACAAGTGCAACATATACGTTTACAGCCACAAGTAACAGAACATTAGTTGCAAATTTTGCAACAACAAATCCATTAATTGGTTATTATCAATTTAATGGAAATGCCAACGATGCAAGCGGTTACAATAATCACGGAACAGTTTCAGGAGCTACATATACAACAGATTATAATTGTAATGCAAATTCTGCTTTATCAGTAAATGCAAAAACAAATTATATGACAGTCCCTGCATTTAATTCAAGTAATATTTCTGTTTCACTTTGGTATTATTTTTCAGGCACTAACAATGATTGGAATACGTTACTTTGTAGAAATGGTGGGAGTTATCATCATTTATTGATTGAACCAACTACAAATCAGATTGGATTTTATAACAATAATTTTTATTCTTCCGGTTATGCTTTAACTCCAAATAATTGGTATCATTTAGTTGTAGTAAAAGAAGGTACAAATTCAAAATTATATGTTAATGGTGTTTTAAAACAAAATTCTGATTTATCATTTAATAACAGTAGTTATCCTTTATCTATTATTGGAAATTACGGTTCTTCAAACAGTAATCAAGGTGCTTTGGGCAAATTAGATGAAATTAGAGTTTATAATAAAGCTTTAACACAATCAGAAGTTACTGCACTTTATATTCCGCCGACAACCTATACAGTTACAACATCTTCAAATCCGACAGTTGGTGGTACAACAAGCGGTGGCGGTACTTTCAGTTGCGGGCAAAATGTTTCATTAACGGCAACACCTGCAACAGGTTATACATTTACAAAATGGACTGAAAACGGAACGCAAGTTTCAACAAATACAACATACACGTTTACAGCATCAGGTAACAGAACATTAGTTGCTGTATTTACATCAACAAATCCATTGATTGCATATTATCCTTTTAACGGAAATGCAAATGATGAAAGCGGAAATAACAATAATGCAACTGTTTCCGGAGCTACTCTGACTATTGGAACTAATTGCAATTCTAATTCAGCATATAGTTTTAACGGTTCTTCAAATTACATTGTTTCAGATTTAAATGTTTCTGAAACAAATTATTCTGTTGCTTTATGGTTTAAAACAACTACACAATCTTGTGGAATATTTTCTGTAAGTAGCAATAATTTGGGTACTGGTGGTCATGATAGGCATATTTATTTATTAAATGGTAATATTGCTGCAAGATTATATAGTGATGAAACAATTTATACAACTGGTGCAAATTATGCAGACGGAAATTGGCATTTAATTGTTTATCAATATAGTAATCCTGATACACCGCAAAAAATATATGTTGACGGTATTCAAAAAGCAGTAGGTACTAAAACTTATTCTGATTTTAATTGGCAAGATAAAATTCATATTGGATTTTCAAATGATGCTCAGAATAATTATTTTAATGGTACAATTGATGAAGTTAGAATTTATAATAGGGCATTAACAACATCGGAAATAACAGCTTTATATGCACCACCAACAACTTATACAATTTCTACATCAGTAACACCAACTGCAAGTGGAACTGCAAGTGGCAGCGGTGCTTTCAGTTGTGGACAAAGTGTTACACTAACAGCAACACCTGCAACCGGATATACATTTACGAAGTGGACAGAAAACGGAATGCAAGTTTCAACAAGTGCAACATATACGTTTACCGCCACAAGTAACAGAACATTAGTTGCTAATTTTACAGCTAATTCATATACTATTGCTGCAAGTGTAACACCTGCAAATTCAGGAACATTGACAGGTGCAGGAACATATACATACGGACAAACCGTAACCTTAACCGCAACACCTGCAACTGGATATACATTTACGAAGTGGACAGAAAACGGAACGCAAGTTTCAACAAGTGCAACCTACACATTTACGGCAACAGCAAACAGAACCTTAGTTGCTAATTTTACAGCTAATTCATATACTATTGCTGCAAGTGTAACACCTGCAAATTCAGGAACATTGACAGGTGCAGGTACTTACACACACGGACAAACCGTAACCTTAACCGCAACACCTGCAACAGGATACACATTTACAAAGTGGACAGAAAACGGAACGCAAGTTTCAACAAGTGCAACATATACGTTTACAGCCACAAGTAACAGAACATTAGTTGCTAATTTTACAGCTAATTCATATACTATTGCTGCTAGTGTAACACCTGCAAATTCAGGAACATTGATAGGTGCAGGAACATATACATACGGACAAACCGTAACCTTAACCGCAACATCTGCAACAGGATATACATTTACAAATTGGACAGAAAACGGAACACTAGTTTCAACAAGTGCAATATATACGTTTACAGCCACAAGTAACAGAACAATAGTTGCTAATTTTACAGCTAATTCATATACTATTGCTGCAAGTGTAACACCCGCAAACTCAGGAACATTAACAGGTGCAGGTACATACACATACGGTCAAAGTGTAACCTTAACCGCAACACCTGCAACAGGATATACATTTACAAAGTGGACAGAAAACGGAACGCAAGTTTCAACAAGTGCAAGTTATACATTTACGGCAACAGCAAACAGAACTTTGGTTGCAAATTTTGAAATACAATCTTACAATATTTCGGCAAGTGCCAACCCAAGCAATGGTGGTTCGGTAAGTGGAGACGGATATTATGACTACGGACAAACTGCTAATTTAACAGCATCCTCAACAACCGGTTACGATTTTATTAACTGGACAGAAAACGGAACTGTTGTTTCAACAAGTGCAAATTACACATTTACAGTTTCAGGAAACAGAACTCTGGTTGCTAATTTTGAAATACAATCTTACAATATTTCGGCAAGTGCCAACCCTAGCAACGGTGGTTCTGTAAACGGATACGGAAATTATGACTACGGACAAACTGCAAATTTATCAGCTTCCTCATCTACCGGCTACGATTTTACAAACTGGACTGAAAACGGAACACAAGTTTCAACAAATCCTGAATATTCATTTATCGTTACTAACGAAAGAACTTTGGTTGCAAATTTTACAGCAACTGTTTCTATTACGGATAATAATGAAGCAAATAAAATTTCTATATACCCAAATCCTAATACAGGTCAGTTCACTGTTGAATTTGAAAATAACTATTCCGGATTAATTTCAGTTAAAATCTATTCAATGACAGGTTCAATAATCGAAGAATATATTTTGAATAAAAATGAAGAAAAATTATCTCATAAATTTAATTTTGAATCTATATCTTCCGGTAATTATTTAATAGAAATTTCAACTTTAAACAATGTGATACTTTTAAAACCAGTGATGTTTAATAAAAACTAATAATTTATGAAAATTTCAAAAACAAATCCATTAACTAATCTTGAAATTATTGAAAGATTAAAAGCAGTTGGCATTTCTTCTTCTGCAAAAGGTAAATTTGTTATTGTTAAAATTAACAAAACATCTTTTATAGTACGTAATAGACCAAAAGAGTATAGAGTTGAATTGATTGTGCCTCAAAGTGTTATGATAGTATCATTCATAATAGGTATGGTTGTTTTCTCAATTTTAGCATCTGTTATTTTTGGTCAGGCTGTTGTTGTAAAAGGTGGTATTGTAGGTGTTTCGATTAGTTTATTGATAGGCAGTGCAATTTATAAATCTCAAAATAAAGAAACAGTAAAATTCGGCTATCAAAAAATTCAGGAAATTCTGTTGAAATAGTTCTTTTGTTTTGTTAATCAATTTATTAAAAAATAATAATATAAAATTTTATAATTATGAAGTACTTATTAACTTTAATTTTTGTTTTGTCCTTTTATGTTTCTGACTGTCAGATATTTGATTTTGGAAAGAAAAGAGACTATTATAAAATTGTTACCAGTAGAAATGTTGAAGATTTTGATAACTATTTAATCAAACATCCAAAATCTTTGTATAATGCTGAAGTTATTAAAAGAAGAGATTGTCTGAAAAGACAAATTGAATGGAATTGGGTTCGTTATACGACAGATACAATTGAGATGAAAAATTATATAAAAAAATATCAATATCAAACAATAGATTGTGATATAGTAGGTTATGGATTTGATATTGAAAATGATGTTTCTACATTTCAAAATAAATTAAACTCAATAAGAATTGATAATCATTGGAACAGAATTAATACTAATAACAATTCTCTTTCGACTGTTGAATATGAAAATTTTAACAAAAAATATCCCGATTCAAAATATTATAAAATCGCAAATGATACTATAAATAATCGTAAAAAGCGATTAGAAAAAATAAAAAAACAAGAAAATGATTGGATTTTAACTAAAAACAGTAATGATTATTCCAAATATTTAGAATTTAATAAGAAATATCCAAAATCAATACATATTGACTCTTGTTTATTATTTCTAAAAAATATTGAACAAAAAGACTGGGATAAAGCCTGCAAAACCAATACTGTAAAAGCTTATGAAAATTTTGAAAATAAATTTCCAAATGGTTACTATTTTAATGAAGCCGAAAAAAAGATTGTTGATATTGAACTTCAAAAAATCAAAAAGAACAATCCAACCGCTAATTGGAAGCCAATGGACATTACGTCTTATGATAGAAATAGTTTAAGGAGTACAATCATAATGGAAAATGAAACCGGTTATACCATTAAAGTATTATTTTCGGGGACAGAAACTAAAAGAATATATATCAAACCTGACGAAGAAGTTACACTTAAATTACTTAACGGTAGATATACTGTATCTGCCACTATCGAAAAGTCCGATATTAAGCCGTATTGGGGATACGAAAATTATCAGGGTTATGAATATTCATCAGTTTGGGTCATACAAACAACTTTTGGTGGTGTAAGTTTACCTAATTTTAAAATTCCATAATTTTATTAAGATAATTAGTGGTTTTAATTTGTAAGTTATAGTAAATTTAAAAACCGGAAAGCCGATGCCGGAAAAAAGTAGGCGTATATTTTAAATTTTTAAATTATGAAAAAAGTAATGATTTCATTTGTTGCAGTATTTA
>DYLM01000081.1:4015-9250 GCA_020722095.1 Chloroherpeton thalassium | reverse complement strand
ATAAGCCAATAAGCCAATAAGCCAATAAGCCAATAAGCCAATAAGCCAATAAGCCCACTCTATACCTTATTCCGAACTTGCCTAATAATGTTTCATCGCTCATTTTTGTACTTTTATTGCTTTTGCAATATCTCTTTTTGCTAAATTACAAAAAAAATATTCAATTCAACAAATGTATAACACATTTTTTAGACAAATATTACAAAATGTGCAATTTTTATTAGGACCTCCCCCTTACCCCTCGTAGAGGGGGAATAGAAAAAAAATCCCCCTCTGCGAGGGGGAATAAAAGGGGGAGGATGTAATGGGTTATGGATTCCCACTTTCGTGGGAATGACAGCAAATCTGACTTACGAGACAGCCTCTCAGAATGAGAATTATCAGAACTCCTTTTATACAATATGATTTTTTCTGAGCAAAGTAAGTGAAAATACGAATACAAGCACTAAAGCAATCAATACACCCATTTCTATTACGTAATAATAAAACATTTCGTGCTCATAAGCAATCTCCACACTTATCAAAAGCAATCTCCGCACTGCCGCAATCAAACCGATAACTATGAATGGTTGGCAGGATAAAATGTGTTGAGTTATTGAAACTTTTACAGTAGAAAGAACCTCAATAATCATAAGCAATAATAGTGTTTTTGAAATTAGTTCTATTATCATCTTAATCATTGTAAATTGCGGACTATATTGGAATAGCATTATTATTTCATCATAGATTAATAGTCCTGAACTAATCAGCAAAAACCCAACAATCACGAATAAAATGAAATATTCGATATATTTAAGAAACTTGTCAAAGATTGTATTTACCATATTTTTAAATTTAATTTGGTTGCTATTTCTTCCACCGCATCCATACAGTCTTGTAAATATCAGAAGATTCGGCGCCCATTTCCCATTTGCCAACTTCCAAATTATCTAACCAATCCAAGAACATCGTTACGTTTCTGCCAGTGAAAATTGCACCGTGTTGTGGGGCAATTACATCTGGATTAATTGCTCTTGCACGACGAACCCAAGCACGGACAGCATTTGCCGAAGGCATCCATCTCTGGTGGAACTTCTCCATATATTTAATGTGCGATGCAAAATCTTCAACATAAATTGGATAATCCGCAGGCAATAAAGCAGCACCAATATCACCCGAAAATAATATCTTTGATTTTGGATCAAATAGGGAAAAGTTTCCTGGTGAATGCGCATAGTGTGCGGGCACAGCATAAACAGTTGAACCATCGCTTCCAATCTTAATTTCTGCTCCTTCGTCTGGTAGTCCGTTTAAGGTAAAATTAGTTCCCATACCAAAATGGGCAAGAAATCCAGTCCAGAGCCAAGGCGAGTAGATTTTTATTTCTTTGACTAAATCTAACCACATTGCCAATGAAGATGATGTATCTGGATCTTGGTGAGTGGCAAATATCACTTTGATATTCTCGAGAGAAATATATTTTGTAATTTCTGCTAAAACCACAGGGAAAATATCAATTCCACCTGGATCTAACAACATTGCATTATCACCACTTTGGATGATATATTCATTTGTATCAATTATTTGCTCTTTCTTTTGGGGATCGCGACCAATAAATATACATTTATGGTCTCCACTTTCATAAATAATTTGACTATTCATATTTTTATGTATTTTGTGTGTTTGAAATCAATAATATTACTTTGTTTAGTACATTTTTCGCTTCTTTGATTGAATTATCCATATTGTCAAGATTAAGATTTAATTTCTCAACAATACCACGAATATTTGAAACAAGTGCCTGAAAACTTTGTTGGTTGGAATCTAAATACGAGGATTCAATTAAGATATTAGAACCCATATAATTAGCAATAAACCCATTTCGTTTTAAATTTAGAATTCGTTGTTCGGATTTTTTAAGATAATCTATTGATTTATTAAGCATTTCAATTGAACGAAGTGAAATATCTGCATTTACTTTTGCAAGCATATTAATATTATTTTTCTCGTAGCTATCTAAACCTTTTAGTAATGGATTATTAGTTAGTTTTAATAAATCAGTTATACTCAATAAATTAAAATCGTCAGATCTGAAGCTACTTTTTTGCTTGATAAGTATATTATCTAACAAATTTGACAAAGCAGTTGAATAAAAAATAAATCTAATTATCGCAACTGATGTTAAGGTTAATTGAGAAGCTAATTCTGATGTAACAACTTCTAATTGTTCCAATTCAGGTGCAATTTGCACTGGCAAATCTGATAGGAATCCAGATAATGTTATTAAAGATTGACCTTGAGCGGAGCCAATTTTTCCAGCTTGAACTATGCCATTTACTGCTAATAACTTCAAATCCAAGCTAATTCCCTTTAAAGCTCGCGAATGAATAAGTATGTCTACTCCCAGTTTGTAGGTATTTCCTACATCTTTTCTAAATTGAATTAATTGTTGGCTCATTTTTGTTTTTTTATTTTTGCTAATTTAAGGAATTTTTTTGATATGTGGTACTTTTATAAAATAAAATTTTGTTGCTCCAATTTCTTTAATCTTTATTAACTCAAAATTATCATCAATATTAACATTTCTTTGGCTTGACATTTCAAATATTATTATACCATCATCGGCAAGAAGTTGATTTTTTTTAACTATATCAATAAAATTATCAAAAAATGTAATCGAATAGGGAGGATCTGCAAAAATAACATCATACTGTTCATTGCAATCTTCCAAATATTTTTGAGCATCTGATTTGAAAATTAAATATTCATCTTTGGAAATGCTCAATGATTCGATATTTTTTTTAATAACTTGAATTGATTTTATTGATTTTTCAACAAAATGTGCGCTCTTCGCTCCTCTACTTAATGCTTCGAGACCTAATGCACCAGTTCCAGCAAACAAATCCAACACTCTTGCCTGATCGAAATTCATCAAATTGTTCAAAATATTGAAAATAGACTCGCGGGCAATATCTGTTGTGGGTCTTATTCCATCAGGTAAATTTTGTGATAATAATCTACTCTTGTATTTACCAGAAATAATTCTCATTCAAAAAATTATATTATAATATGATTGAAATATGGTGGAATTGCAGCTCCGATACAACTTGGATAAATCTGCAAAGTTCGCGAAATATATTCTCTGTCTCGCGTATCTAATTTAGTTTTTATCATACGGAATGCATTCAATCTTTTGCCTTCCAATCCCAATAGCATTGATATTTCCCATAATGCCATCGCAACTTCTTTGTTTATATCGTTTCCGTAATAGAACAACCCTCCATTGAGTTCGGGCACAACATTGCCCATTAATTTGTTTATTTCTTGTTCTAATAATTCTGGGATTTCTGCTGTATTTTGGTAATTTACTAATCCAAGATATACTAATTGATTGCTCTTGAGAATAGTAATATCCATATAATTGTTTTGAGCCCCAACGATAACTGAATATTTTTCAGCTAATTCGGGATAATTGTAAAGAAAAGCATTGGCTGCAGCAATTTGTGAGGCATAAGTATAATATATCTTTTTATTATATTTAGCAAAAAAGCTATTAAAAAAATCGATATCACTTTTTTGGATTATCACAGCAACTTGACTAAATGTTTGACTTTGTGAAACAGGAAGCTGAAATACTTGAATTTCGAAATTTGTAATATTTAAATTTGGATAAAATCTCTTTATCTCCAAAGAAACAAGCTCGACTATTTCTTCCTTTTGTATATCTAATTTACTCGGCATGTGTGCAATTATAATTGAATCAGCAGGGAAAACAATGTTGATTTTGTCAAAATCTTGCTCGGTTTGGTCAATAATATTTTCTACATCTCGCAATATCGATAAACTTGGGTCTAAATGAATTGACTCGATATCTATTGGCTGGGAAGTTGAATTTAAATATTCTAATTCTAAACCTTCTGGATTTTGAATAACTTTGGTTATATATGTTCTGTCAGTATTTAAATATATGGATAGTACTTTTTCCATTAAGTAGAATTTTATTATAAAATTATTAATTTATTAATTAATTGATTTTTTAAAAATATATTTTTGCAAATTACAAAAAAAAAGAAGAATTTAATAAATAAGTGTAGTAAATTTCTACTCTTTGGAGATTTTCAGGGTAAAATAGAATGTTGTTCCAACGTTTAATTCGCTTTCAACCCAAATTTTACCATTGTTTTTTTCCACGAAATCCTTAACAATAAGCAGACCAAGCCCTGTTCCTTTTTCGCCCGAGGTGCCTTTTGTTGTGTAGGTACTCTGTATTTGGAATAAATTATCAATTTTATCTTTGGGAATCCCCACTCCTGTGTCCTTAACATATACAATCAACTCATTAAGTTCGTTGGTAGAAACGCCCGCACCAATTATAATACTTCCACCTATATTTGTAAATTTAATTGCATTGTTAATCAGATTTCTAATAATTGTATTCACCATATTTGCATCAATGTAAGCAAGAGTATTCTCATTCACTTGATTAATCAAATTGATATTTTTTTGTTTTGCTAATGGCTGCAATATTGAGATATTTTGGTAAACAAGTTGATATAAATCTTGCAAATGAGGATCATAAGAGATTTTACCTTGTTGGCTCCGCGACCAAGTAAGTAATTCGAGTAATAAATCCAGAACATTAGATGAGGATAATTTTAGTTCAGTAAGAATTTCATCAATTTCTTCGTCTGTTAGGTCTTTTCTCTCGTTGGCAAGAATTTGAATCAATTCCTTTAAAGCACCGATAGGATTCTTTAAGTCGTGGGAGATTATTGAAAATAACTTATCTTTAGCAGAATTACTTTCTTCGAGAAGATTGTTCTGTTCTTTGACTATCCTATGGCTTTTATCTAACGCTTCATTAATTAATTTTATTTCATTGTTCTGTGCTTTTAATTTGGCATTAACTAAACGGATATTTCTATTTCTAATATAAAAAGTAATTGCCAGAAAACTAAAAAATGCAGTTGCTAACATAGCAATTGCTATCTGCAATTTCTTAGTTTCGGTTTGTAATTTTTGTTCTTTTAATTGATTGCGATTTTGCAAATTAACTAATGCTTGATTGCTACGGAATCCCATTTTTTTTTGTAAGTTTTCCGTATTTAGTTGCTGATATTGATTTATATATTGGTAAGCCTCCTGGAAGTCTTTCACATCAGAATAGTAGTTGCTAAACAATCTCAAATATATGATATTTAGTTCAGACATTCTGTATTTTTTAACAATTTCAAATCCTTGATCAATGTATTTTTT
>DYLM01000081.1:0-3915 GCA_020722095.1 Chloroherpeton thalassium | reverse complement strand
CACTCGTATTCTCAAAATAATATACACCAAGTCTGCTGTAAACTTCAGCTAAAATACTTTTATCTTTGGATAATTTAGCATATTTCAGAGCAAGGGAGTAATATTTGAACGATTCCTTTATTGCTTGGGCAGTGCGGTAGTTGTCCGCTATTTGTAAATATATTTGGGAATATCTTAAATCACTTTTGAAGTTTTCATTTAAATCCAAAGCTTTAGTAGCATTTTTTGTTGATTCTTGAATATCTCCGATTTTGTTATAATAACGAGAAAGTATTATCAAACCTTCAATTTCTTTATCGAAATTGTCAATTGCCCGTGCCAAATTTATAGCGTCTTTAGCATAGCTCGTAGCATCAGAATTGACTTCATCAACAAGAAGTTGAGATAATTCAAGGACATAATCAAGTTTTATTTTATCGCTTCTTTCTTTTGCGATTTTTTCTTTTAACTTAATAATTCTGATGCTATCAAGTTCGGCAGACGAAAAATTTGTGAATAAAATACAGAAAAAGGCTAATAAAGCAATGTATTTAAGTAGAATTTTCTGCATTTTTTTTAATTAGGATAATTTACAAATCTCAAAAATACGAAATTTCATTTAAATGTTGTATGAAATGCTACTAAAATTTTCAGAATTTTTTTAGAATTAAGTATAAATATATGATAAATATCGAAAATTTAAAATGGAATATCTTTTTTGTACATTTTTTTATACAAATATTTATACAAAAATTAATAAATCTTTGTTAATTTTAAAGTTTTGATTTTTTCAAATTACAAAAATAATGACTTCAAATAAAAAAGACATAAATAATATCTTTGCAAGTGCCGAAAATACTGATTTTATCGATAAAATTTCAATTTATGGAGCACGCGAACACAATTTAAAGAATGTAAATCTCCAAATTCCACGAGATAAATTTGTGGTTATCACCGGCGTTTCGGGTTCGGGCAAATCCTCCCTTGCCTTTGATACAGTTTATGCCGAAGGTCAGCGAAGGTATCTTGAATGCTTATCGCCCAATGCTCGGCAATTTATTGATATGCTGAAGAAGCCCGATGTAGACAGAATCGAAGGTCTTTCTCCAGCAATAAGTATCGAGCAGAAAACAATTAGCAAGCATCCCCGCTCAACTGTTGGAACTGTTACCGAAATATACGATTATTTGCGTTTGCTTTTTGCTAAAATAGGCACACAATATTGCACAAATTGCAATATTCCTGTTGTTGAGAACAATATAAATGACATACAAAAGGAAATATTAGAAAAATTTACCGACAAACAAATTATCATAATGGCGCCGCTGATTAGAGCACGCAAAGGGCACTATAAGGAGTTATTTGCAAAATTGCTGAAAGAAGGCTATACCAAAGTTAGAGTTGATGAGAAAATTATTCCAATTAAAGATGGAATGCAATTAGAACGGTATAAAATTCACAATATTGAACTTGTGATTGATAGAATTTCTCCAAATCAACAATCAATTTTCCGTTTACAAAATTCATTGGAAATTGCATTAAAAATGGGCGATGAAACAATTTTAATTCAGGTGGAAGGCAAAGATGAAATTTTAACTTATAGTACCAAATATTCTTGCCCAAAGTGCGGGTTGGCCTATGATAAATTATCGCCGAATAATTTTTCATTCAATACTCGCTATGGCGCCTGTGAAGTTTGCGATGGAATTGGCGAGGTGGAAGAATTTGATATTGATAAATTGATGCCCGATAAGAATTTATCAATAAAAGATGGAGGAATAATTACAATTGGTGATAATAAAAATTCGTATTTTCATCAACAACTTTTAGCATTTTGCGACAAACATAATATTCCTATTGATGTTCCTGTAGGCAAATTATCTGAATCGCAAATTGATAAAGTTATGAATGGAGACGAGGACAATGAAGTAGTAATTATGCAGAAATTTGGGTCTAAAGTAAGCAATTACAAGCAAAATTATCCTGGGGTTATTACTGTGATGAAGCAATTTTTGCACAATCCACCAACTAATGCTGCCGAAACTTATATTCGTAAATTTATGACTCACAGATCTTGCCCAAGTTGCAATGGTGAGCGGCTTAAAAGAAGTAGTTTATTTGTAAGAATTGATAATTACAGTATTTCTGATATTGCAAAATTGGATATTGAGCATTCGTATAAGTTGATAGTGAATTTACCGAAGAAACTAACTGTACGACAGAATGAAATCGCTGAATTAATTCTAAAAGAAATTCGTGAGAGGCTTAGTTTTCTTAAAAATGTAGGACTTTCGTATTTGTCATTAAGTCGCAGTTCCAAAACACTTTCGGGGGGCGAGGCTCAACGCATTCGTCTTGCCTCGCAAATTGGTTCGCAACTTGTGGGCATCACTTATATTTTAGACGAACCAAGCATTGGATTGCATCCCCACGATAATCAATTACTCATAAATTCACTAAAAGAATTGCGAGATTTGGGCAATACAGTTTTGGTGGTAGAGCACGATAAAGCAATGATTGAGCAAAGTGATTATTTTATTGATGTTGGACCCGCAGCAGGAGTAAATGGCGGCGAAATTGTTTTTGCAGAAGAGCCCGAAAAGTTAAAGAAATTGTCTCCGAAGAAATATGAACACTCTTGCACTGCTAAATATCTTATGAATCAAATTTCTATTGATGTTAAAGCACAAAAAAACGAAGGAAATGGACAATATCTTACATTGATTGGCGCAAAAGGGAATAATTTAAAGAATGTGAATTTAGAAATTCCGCTTGGAAAGTTTGTGTGCATCACTGGCTTGAGTGGTTCGGGAAAGTCAAGTTTGATTAATGACACGCTTTATCCAATTTTATCAAAATTTTTCTACCAATCTTTGCAAACTCCTTTGCCTTACGACAGCATTCAAGGATTGGAAAACATTGATAAAGTAATAGAGATTGACCAATCACCAATTGGTAAAACTGCAAGGTCTAATCCTGCTACTTATACGGGAGTATTTACGCCAATTAGAGAGTTTTATGCAATGTTGCCCGAAGCAAAAATACGAGGATATAAGTCAAATAGATTTTCATTTAATGTTGCTGGTGGTAGGTGTGAAGTTTGCCAAGGTGCGGGAATAAAGAAGATTGAAATGAATTTCTTGCCCGATGTTTATGTGCCCTGCGATACTTGCGATGGCAAGAGATATAATGACGAAACACTTCAAGTGAAGTATAAATCACATTCAATCGCCGATGTTCTGGAAATGACTATCGAGCAAGCCGTTGAAGTTTTCTCTGAATTGCCACAAGTTAAAAGAAAATTACAAATTCTTAAAGAAGTTGGGCTTGGTTACATTAAATTAGGTCAGCAGTCCCCTACTCTTTCGGGTGGTGAAGCCCAAAGAGTGAAGCTCGCAACTGAATTATCTAAGCGTAGCACTGGTAAAACCTTGTATCTTTTAGACGAACCCACAACGGGATTGCATTTTAAAGATGTAAAATTACTTTTAAATATGTTAGAGGAATTAGTTAAGAAAGGCAATACAGTTGTTGTAATTGAACATAATTTAGATGTGATAAAATTTGCTGATTGGATAATTGATATGGGGCCGCTTGGTGGCGAAAAAGGTGGTGAAATCATAGCAGTTGGCACACCTTTGGATATTGCCAACAATCCCAAAAGCCTCACAGGCAAATACCTTAAAGATGAAATATTATTAGTTAATAAATAAATTAAAAATTTCTCTTTAACAAATGCCGATATGTCGACATAATGTAGTTTACAAAAAAATTCCCCCTCCGTGATCCCGACAGGTCGGGACAGGAAGGGGACAAAGGGGAGGTCCTGATAATAATTCATAGCCCACGAATTTATTCGTGGGTGAAAAAAATGAATAATAAAAAATAAAAATAAATCAATAATATGTACAAACAATTAAATGATTGAAATCATTT
>DYLM01000189.1 GCA_020722095.1 Chloroherpeton thalassium | reverse complement strand
AGGGATGAAGATGGCATCACCTGTCTTATTGTCAACAACTGATGCATAAGCAAAAATTGAACCACCTGAAAGAACAGTTATCTTGGCATAAGCAGAATCTACATTTGAAGTAATTCCCATATTTGAAAAAATATTGTTCACTTGAAGATTTTTATAGGGTTCAATTGTATAATTCTTTTCTCCTAACTTTTCTTGAACTCCTTTGAAAATTTGCACTTTTACCTCTGCACCTTTTCCTTCAAATTCTGTAAAACCAATGTTTGTCCTGAAATCTGAATTTGAAGCAATTTGAAGAATAAAGCCAGTTTCTCCTGTTTTCAATAAGTTCTTGCTTCCCCATCCAGGTATGTATTGTCCATAAGTTCCTGCATCTCCCTGGTCATTGTAGACCCTTGATACAATCATCACTCCATCATTTGAATTTAAATGTAAACTCCCAGATACATCCCCTTCAATTTGAGAAAAATTTTCTGATACCAAATCTTCTATTGTTTTTAATTTATAATTTCCTAAACTTATTGAAGATGTATATTTTGATGAAGAAGTGTAAAAATCAAGATTTATATTTTGATTTGAAGATGATTGATTGTATAGATATAAATCTGTTTTCCAGTTTGCATCATAACCACCTTTTGCCCTTGCAATTACCGGAATAAGCTGGTGGTTTTCTCCTTGTTGGGAAGATGGATTTTGATGAGGAACAAAAATGGCATCTGATGTCTTCCAGTCAACTATTGATAAATATCCAATAATTTTCCCGCCACTTAAAACTTCAAATTTTAAAAAACCATCATCTATTGATGAAATGCCAAATTCAGTTATATTTTTTTGTATAATTGAATAAGGAGGAATTGTCAAATTCGAATTGCCTATAGATGATCCATCTTTATCATAAAAAGAAATTTTAATCTGTGTTTCTTTTCCTTCTATTTCACTAAATCCAATGTTTGTTCTAAATTTTTCATTTTGTTTTAAAGAAAAAAGGTAAGCATTTCCAGAAGAAGATATTCCTTCATCTAAATTAAAAGTAGGTATAAACTGTCCATAAGTTCCTGCTGTCCCTTGATCATTGTAAGTCCTTGAAGTTGCAATTACTGAAAGAGTTGCCCTCACCCTCAATGAACCAGAATTGTTTGCAAAACCAAAGAAATTTTGAACAATGTTTGAGAAAAATATACCTTCTTTTGCTTTAATGGATTCTATATGACTATAATAAGTTGTATTCCCATTTGATCCCGTTGGAGTGTATGTAAATTCAACCTGCCCTGCAACATTGGAATTGTTATAAACCATTAAGTCAGTTACCCAATTTGCACCAGCAGCACCTGATGCTCTTGCAACCACAGGAATAAATAATTTCATCTCTTCTTGTGATCCTATATATTCATAAGCACCTATATCTATTCCAGCCCCTTGAGG
>DYLM01000080.1:1389-9387 GCA_020722095.1 Chloroherpeton thalassium | reverse complement strand
TTTATTGAGAATTATTACTTTTTTCTGGAATAAACCAAGCAAACCAAATAAGCTAAAGATACCCAAAAAGCCCAACATCCAATTTTTACGAAATTGCTTCTTTATTTAATATCAATCTTAATTTGTTTTTAAATATGAATATTGCAATTACTTATTATATATAATTATTAAAAGAGGCTGCCAATTAAATATCGACAGCCTCATTTTCTTATTTCTTCTGCTTTTTCTTATTTCAATACAGCAGTAACCATCTTAGCAGCTTCTAAGAAAGTGAGAGCAACTTTGAAATCCAAGCCAGATTTCAATAATGTTTGCTTACCTTCGATAGCATTTGTTCCATCTAATCTCACAATCACAGGAATATTAACTTCCACTTGACCGAGAGCTTGAACAATTCCATCAGCAACTTTATCGCAACGCACGATGCCACCAAAAATGTTAATCAACACTGCTTTTACATCTGGATCGCCCATCATTAAACGGAAAGCATTTGCAATTCTATTTACATTTGCTCCACCACCAACATCTAAGAAGTTAGCAGGACTGCCACCAGCATATTGAATCATATCCATAGTTGCCATAGCTAAGCCCGCACCATTTACCATACAACCAACATTTCCATCTAATTTAATGTAGTTCAAATCATATTTCGAGGCTTCTACTTCCAATGGGGATTCTTCGTTTAAGTCGCGTAATTCCAAATATTCAGGATGGCGATATAGTGCATTGTCGTCAAGATTTACTTTAGCATCCAAAGCGATGATTTCATCATCTTCAGTTACAACTAAAGGATTAATTTCTAATAAACTTGCATCCATATCATCGTAAGCTTTCACCAAATTTGGCAAGAAATTAAGGAAATTCTTATAAGCAGTGCCACTCAATTCCAAAGCAAATGCAATTTGGCGAGCCTGAAATGGCATCAAACCAGTTGCTGGATTGATGTGAATTTTTACGATTTTGTCAGGAGTTTCTGCGGCAACTTTTTCAATTTCCATTCCGCCTTCTGTGGAAGCCATTATAACATTTTGTCCTTTTTGGCGATCTAAAGTAATACTTAAATAGTATTCTTTCTTGATTTTGCAGCCTTCTTCGATAAGAATGCGATTAACGATTCTGCCTTCGGCTCCAGTTTGTATAGTTACAAGTTTATTGCCAATCATATTATTGGCAATTTCGTAAACGTTGTGAGATATATTGTCGCTAACAACAACATTAACACCGCGAAGTTCTTTGCCATTGTATATTATTGGCTCGTTTGTTGTTGGATTATGGACAATGCCTTTTCCGCGTCCACCAGCGTGGACTTGAGCTTTAACCACAACAACTTTGTGATTGTTAGCTTCAAACTTTTCATAAGCTAATTTCCCTGCTTCCTCAGCGGAAAAAGCTACAGCTCTTTTTAGAGTAGGAACACTATACTTGCTTAGTAATTCCTTTGCTTGATATTCGTGTATTTTCATATATAATCAAATAATTTTGGTTTGCGTATTTTTAGTAAATTCAAAAATAAAAAAAAAATGTTAAACCTAAGCAAAATAATTAATTAAAGTAGAAATTTATTAATAAAACACATACTCAGTAGTGAAATCATCTTCTATCAAATCAATTTTTGGTAGCCGTAAAGATGTAAAGACAAGCTGAAATATCTCCAAATTGAATTAACATTAATTAATTGCACATTAAAGAATAGTAGCATTCCTCCTTACAAAGAATGAACAATAGCCTTTAAAATAGTCTTACAAGAGAAAAAACGATTTATTTAAGCTTTCATAACAATTTAATTACTCGCCACTTGTTATTGAATTATATTTTTTATTAATTTCAAAAATTCAGGGAAATGTTAAAAAAAATTACACTTTTGGCTATTATTATTAGCATATCTTTTTCTTATGCCAAATCAGACACTTATTCCGACGGGGGATGGAACTACCGGCGAACCTTACAAATTATCTTCTCTCAATGATTTGATTGAACTTTCGGTAACTATTGCTGACTGGGCAAGCGGCAAATACTTTATCCAAACCCAGCAAGTAGTACAATTTCCACTACTCTTGATGTATTCGAAGCAGGACAAATCACAGCAACACTCTACGATATGTCAGGCAAAAACTCAATTGAATTATATAATCAATCGCATTCATTCGGTACTTACGATTTAACATTCGATATAGGAAAAATTTCATCAGGAGTATACCAGAACGTAATCAACAATGGCAACGAAGCAATAGTATATACGGTTGAAGTGGTAAGATAAATTACAAATTCATAAGGCTGTCTCATAAGTTGATTTTTCTGTCGTGGCTGTCTCACAAGTCAGTTTTGCTTTTATCAGATGTGCCACATCTGCGAGATGTGGCACATCTTGCTTCAGTGGATTCCCGTTTGCACGGGAATGACAATTTTGAAATATTTTGGACTTATGAGACTGCCTCATGAATGATTTTTTTTAACAGATCCTAATCCTAAACAAGAAGTACTTTGGTAGCAAATTTTTTATTTTCTCTTAATTTTTGGCTTCTAATAGCACTTTTACTTGCATTTCTTTGCCATTTCGAATAAACTTAACATTTACTGTATTGCCGGGCTGTTGTTCACGCAATACCATCATAAAGTCTTGAATATTATTGATTTCCTTATCATCAATTCCAATAATTATATCACCATCAATCAAACCTGCTTTTTCGGCAGGAGTATTTGGCGACGAGCCTTCAATCTTCAATCCTTTAACATCAGAGGCATAATCAGGAATAATGCCAAATCTAATATTACCCATTCCGCGAGTTTTGCTATGGCTTGTCGGGGAATCAGTTTCTGTTTTGATATATGTTAATTTATTTGGCATTTCCGCAACAATATTAATCAATTTCTCGATGAATATCAACACATCTTCCATTGATTTATAATTAATCTTGTCCCAGTCATCGCTTGGTTTATGGTAATCTGGATGAATTCCCGTAAAAAACATAATTGAAGGGACATTTTTCAAATAAAAAGATGTTTGATCGCTTGAACCAATTGGGGAATTACTTTTAATAATATTTAGCGAGTCTTCTGCATCCAAGCGAGTAATAATTTCCTCCAATTCTTTGCCCGAAGCCACTCCGATTGCCATTAAATTTTGTTCCTTCAATCTACCAATCATATCCATATTTACCATAAGCGACACTTTGGATAAATCCACGGGCGGATTATCTGCCATATAATTTGAACCTAATAGACCAAGTTCTTCGCCTGTGAAAGAGGTGAATACAATGGAACGTTTTTGTGGATTTGGCGAATAATATCGGGCAAGTTCAATCACACCCGCAACACCCGAAGCATTGTCGTCTGCTCCATTGTGGATCATTGGTGTCTTGCCACGATAAGTGGAAGTTGGTCCGCCCCAACCTAAATGGTCGTAATGAGCCCCAACTAATATATACTCGTTTTTCAGTTTCGGGTCGGTACCTTCGATCATTCCCCAGACATTCTCGGCAGCAACCATTTTATCTTCCAAATCAACTTTTATATGAATTTTGGAATTAGGCAAAATAAAACTTTTTGGTTTAAGTGTCTTGTTTATTTCAATTTCCGATGGATACAAAGAACTTTTTGGGAAATATTCTGCGATGCGATTGCGATTAACTTGAATAGCCACAATACCAGAATTTTTATTAAATCTGTCTTTTTCTAAAGGCATAAAGACATTTGCAGAGTCGCCTTGAATTTTAATAAATACAACGGCAACTGCTCCGTGTTCTTTTGCATTTTTGGCTTTGTAATAATAAGAAGTAAAGTTTGCAAATTTGCCGTCTTCCTTCTCGCCATCGGGGGAATTTGTTAGAATCACAGCAACTTTATCCTTCACATCTACACTTGCATAATCATCGTAATTCAAGTCTTTTGCTGATATTCCATAACCGCAGAAAACCATTTCGCCTTCCACTTCCTTTTCTTCGGAAAATGCCAATGGCAACCAATCTTTGACAACTTCCCAAGTTTTCTTCATTGGGCGAACTTTCTCGATTGGCACTCCGGGCTTTGGAACTATAACATTAAAATATACCTGATTGTTTTGTCCTAATTGATAACCAACTGATAGATTCAATGGTTGAGTATAAGAACCATTGATAGGTTTCAATCCTAATTGTTTGAATTGCTCCACGATGTAATCGCGTGCTTTCGAAATGCCAGGCGTTCCGGGGAAGCGTCCTTCTAATTCGTCGCTTGCTAAATACTTAATGTGATTTTGTGCATTCTCTGCAATTTGACTTATTCCATAAGTATTTGAAAATACAAATAGAATAAGTATAAACATTAATTTAGCAGGTAATTTTATTATCTTCATATTTCTACCTAAATTAAAATTATAAATGATTATTTTTTGAAAATTTAATTTTTTCCAAATTCTATGCTTTGATATAATTGATAGGAATCGGTTTCCTTAATTAATACAAAGCGACTTTGTAAAAGACGATTAGTTGTTGGATTTTCTTTTATCATTTGTTCAGAAGATTTTTCCGAACCCGATAGAATTAGATATTGTGTGTCATTTCTCTGCACAATAAATAAATCAGTTTGTTGCATTAATTCTGCAAATTCGGATAATTGATTAGGGAATTCTATTCCTGTTAAGTAGTTAGTCCGCTGGGGAAATTTTTTGGAAACATCAGCTTTAATTAAATATGCTAAATCGAAAAAACTAATTGAAGAAATAAGAACTTTTGTATTTTTAGGATAATTTTGATTAATAAAGGTTGCTAAATTGTACTTATCATAATAATTAAAAAAATTAGGACGATTGCTATCCAGAAATTTGTAATACTCTTCGTCAGTCTTTGTAAATGCATAAGAATGACGAATAAGCCCTCCATATCGAGAAAGTGGGCTTAATAATAACAATAAACTTACCAAAAAAGTAATTGCAAATTTACCTGCAGTATTGGCATAGTTGCGCCAATAATTTTTTAAGAAATTGAAGATATAATTCAGACCAAGCCCTGCTAATAATGCCAAAGGAAAAGCAGAACGTGCAAAATGATAAGTAATTAACTTCTTTTCAACAATTGCCGAAAGCAGTAAGAATATGAAAACAAATAAATTTACAAGAATTAAATATTTCTGATTTTTATTAATATCTTTATCAGTCAATCCATACAATCCAAGAAATGTTGAAATCGAAAAAAGTATAGAGAAGTGATCACCTAAAAAAATACCAGTATTTTTAACAAAGTCCCTAATAAACATAATTGAAAATGGAGGGAGAGACGAATAATACTGCATATAGGCAAGAAGGTCTTTGTATGCAGCAAAAATTTGCGGGTCAAATAGCCAAAAATGAAACAATATAGTAGAAATTATAAAACTTACTGAAATTATTGTATATTTTTTGATTAGATTAGGAAAAGTATAATTTCCACTGCCTATATCGTAAAATAGAAATGCTGCCGAAAGCAATCCAAAAGTATACTTTGACGAAAAAATGTATGCTAAAATTATCCCAAAAAGAATAAGCATAAAAATGTTGGGTGTATTTGGTTCCTTTGAATAATAAGATTTTGTTTTTTGATGAATAATAACAGACAATAGAATTGTGAAATTAAACAAAATTTCAAAGTTCATTCCCATAGAAAGTCCAACAGTAGATATTATAAGGGAATATACCAAAGAAGAAAAAAAGGCAATTTTTTTATTGAATTGTTTTGTGATAAAATGAAATACAGCAATAGTTGTGGAGAGTGAAATCAAAAATAAAAAGACGTAAAATAATCTATAATTATCGTTGATTAAAAAATCGATTATTGCATAACTTGTAAAATACATTGGAGGTTTTATATCAATGAAATCGATATAAAGTTTGCCTCCATTAACAATAGTTTCCCCTCCTTTTAGGTAAATTGCTAAATCTGAATTAATAAATCCAAAATTTAACGGAAAAAGTATAATTATAAATAACAAATAATATTTAATATTATTTTTCAAATTATTAATAATCATCTAAATTTATGCCTTTTACGAATTCAAGGAATTTAGGAAATCTTTGTTTGTTCGAGTTCCCTTCATTCTATTTAACAAGAACGACATTGCGTCCACTGATTGCATCTCGCTAAGCACTTTGCGGAGTATCCAAATTCTGTTCAATTCATCATTATCCATCAATTTTTCCTCTCTTCTTGTTCCAGAGCGATTAACATCAATTGCTGGGTAAATGCGGCGTTCTGATAAAGCACGATTAAGAATCAATTCCATATTTCCAGTACCTTTGAATTCCTCGAAAATTACTTCGTCCATACGGCTTCCAGTTTCAATTAATGCTGTTGCAATTATTGTTATTGAACCGCCTTCTTCAATTTTACGAGCAGCACCAAAAAATCTTTTTGGTTTGTGAAGTGCATTAGCATCAACACCACCAGATAGAATTTTGCCCGAATGTGGAACTACTGTATTATATGCACGAGCTAAACGAGTGATTGAGTCTAACAATATCACTACATCTTGCTTGGCTTCTACCAATCTTTTTGCTTTTTCAATAACGATGTCAGCAACTTGTACGTGTCGCTCGGGTGGCTCGTCGAATGTAGAGGATATTACTTCGGCTTGCACCGAACGCTTCATATCGGTAACTTCTTCTGGTCGTTCATCAATTAAAAGAATAATCAATTTAATTTCTGGATGATTTTTGGAAATACTATTTGCAACTTGTTGCAGTAATATTGTCTTGCCAGATTTGGGTGGCGATACAATTAAACCTCTCTGGCCTTTTCCAATCGGAGCAAGCATATCAACGATACGTGTTGAGTATTGCGATGGACTTGTTTCTAATTTAATTCTTTCATCGGGGAAAAGAGGCGTTAAATTATCGAAAATAGTTCTTTCACGAATAATTTCGGGCGGTCCGTAATTAACACTTTCAATTTTCAATAAAGCATAAAACTTTTCGCCTTCCTTTGGAGTTCTAACCTTACCGATAATTGTATCGCCTGTGCGAAGTCCAAACTTCTTGATTTGTGAAGGTGAAACATAAATATCATCGGGAGATGTTATATAACTATAATCAGGAGAGCGAAGAAAACCATAGCCATCGGGCAGAACTTCTAAAACTCCACCGCTGGAAATCAAATCTTCTGTTTCGATATCTTTGTCTTTCGTAACAACTTGGGCTTGTGTTTCCACAATTTTCAAGATTAGTTCTTGCTTGGTTAAATTTGTAAAGTTTTGAATATTCAAACTTTTAGCGAATTCAACTAATTCCGCGATTTTTTTGGATTTAAGTTCGGTGATGTCTATCACTGGAATACTTGGTTTCTTGGCTTGTTGTTTATGGTACGTTTTTCTTGGAGGACGTTGATTATTATTGTTATTATTCATATATAATTATCCTATAAAATAGGTTTTAAGTTAGAACAAAAAGAAATGTTCTAAAAAGTGTGATTGAGGATTATTGAATTAAGCAAAATTAACAAAAAAAATGCAAACTACATACAAACAACTAATAAAAATTCATTATTTGTTTTTTTTGTATCAAAATTTGCTATAATTTGTATTCTTTTGGTGCAAAAAGTTGTTGAGGTTCGTTTGATTCAGTCGATGGTTGTTCAATCATTGCATTAATTTCATCAACAAATCGCTGAATATCTTCATCGTTAAAGCCTTTTTCTAATGAGGCTGTTTCCAAAGTGCCCCAAATTGGTTCGCCGCATCTAATACAGCGAATGCCTTGTTTCATCAAATAGTTAACCGAGAATGAATAATCATTTACAAGGTCTTCTATTGTAATAGTTTTGTCAATTTTTTGGTTCATTTTTCTTTGCCTTTTTTGTTGGATAGCCCATAATAGCACCAAATAGGAATCCAATACCAGTACTGGATTCCCAATTTGAAGTTATTGCACAAGTCCCAGTATTGCAGCCAATAAAATAATAATAAGCGTAGCCCAGGGTGGCTCCAAGAGCGCCCCACAGCAATGTAATCAATATTTTTCTTTGGATATGAGTCATAATCAGTTAAAAGTTTAAA
>DYLM01000080.1:0-1289 GCA_020722095.1 Chloroherpeton thalassium | reverse complement strand
TTAAAAGTTTAAAAGTTTAAAGTTAATTAAATCGTTTAAAATATTGGTCAATTTCATTTCTCATTTCAATGCCAACTCGCTCAAAACAAGTGAGTAAGTATCGAGATATTACAAATATTTTTGCAATACTAAATCAATTGAATCTTTTCCTTTCCCATAAATTCTCTCCCAGTCAAGAATTAAGGATTGTTTTTTCTGTTCAATTTCATAAGAAAAACTTGTTGGCTCTTCCTTCATTATATCATCTATTAAGTTTAGTAATTTATCACAATAACCTTTTTCCCCAGCAATAAAATCCCAAAGTTCTTTGCCAATCATAATTGAATTTGGGTAATCAATTAAAGTAGATTGAATTTGAGAATTAATTTGTTCTTTTGTACCATAAGTCATTCCAAGTATTGGAATATTTGAAATTCTATCTTTAATATTTTTTATGTGAGTATTTAACTGCCTTACTTGTTCAATACTCATTGTATTAGGGCTAGATTTAATCTGAAATTGATAATTTTTATTATTTCATTCAACTTTAACATCAAAACCTGAAATGTCAGAATACTCTGCCCCACTACATAACAATAATCCCTCAACAGTAAAGCCCCAAGAAGTAACTATTGAACGAGTAATTTTTTGATAAAAATAAAAAGTAACAACTTCTTTATGATCGTCAAAACCGAAAGATTTTACTAGAAAAGGGTTAATTAATAAATTTTCTAATTGTGTTCTTTGCAATTCATCAATACTATGCCGAACAAAATCTCTAATTAAAACAGAAATCCATAAATTATTTATCGGCTGAGATATATCTTTGATATACATATTTATAACATCTTTAATTTCTCTTATTTGGGCATTTGAAAGTTTAGGTTTCCCACTCGAATTTTTAAAATGTTCAAAATTGCTTTCCAAAGATGAAAATTTTACAACTGAAGAATCAAAATATTCTGCAATTGCTTTTGCTGTTGTATCTCCTATATTTTTTACTTTCTTAGACAAAAAGACTATTAGATGTTCTTCATTATATTGCATTTTTCTTTTCTTCTTGCGTTTCATTTTCTACTGTTGATTGAAATAATACTAATTCATTTTCCTGAATTTTATTTTTTATCATTTCAATATATTCGGGAATAATATCAATTCCGATTGAATTTCTTCTCATTCTTTTTGCAACAAGCAATGTAGTGCCTGAACCTACAAATGGGTCTAAAACCGTATCAAATTCCTTTGTAAACAATTTGATAAACCATTCAGGTAATTCTTCCGGAAATGCAGCACTATGATTTTTATTATTA
>DYLM01000188.1 GCA_020722095.1 Chloroherpeton thalassium | reverse complement strand
GTGTCACTAACAATCACAGCAATATTCTTAAAACCGACTTAAAACCAATAAAAAATGATGATTTTTATTATAAAAAAGGTACCTTTTGCAAAACCGAAACCATTAATTTTTTATAGGGTAAAACCGGGTGTTTTTTGCAGAAATCCGGGTAAAACCGGGTGGTTTTACGCATAAAAACCGACACTTTTTCAAAACCATCGGAAAATGCAAAATAAATCACCGGGTTGGTACTACCCTACATGCCCGGTGAAAAACCATCAAAATAATGAAGGATTTAAAGGATTTTAAGGAAAATCATCCAAAGACGATATTCACAAAATAAATCAATCTTTCGGATTTTGAACATAATAAGCACAAACAATTCTCTTTCTACTATTAGCTGTATAATCCTCGGTACGACCATTTTTCCAACAAAGAACATGATTTTTAACAAAAATCACGAAAGTGGCATTGATGTTTGAATGATAACGTTCAAATTGACTAATCGTATTGATTTTATTTTGACACAAGTCTTTTGTGATATTTTCCAGTTTCAAACCCACTTGTTTGAAAGAATCAAGAATCATATCAAGAGAAACACCCTTGCCGAATTTTCGGCCCAAGGATTTCATTACATTATAAGCATCCAAATAGGGCAAATTAGCAGCCACAGACAAGGCAATAACCGAACAAAGATTAGTTTCGGTAAAATGAACCATTTTAGACTCACTAATAATTTGATTATATGTCTGATTCATATTATTAAGACTCTTTTGTGATATTGATGGATCGTTATGGTATTATTTTTGATCGAATTATTGGCTTATTCGACTACTCTAAGGACATAATTTCATTGGATCTTATTCTGTATATTGTTTTTCATTCAAATACCAGAATTTGTCCAATGTCCCAGATTAAAATTCAATTGTGGGTCCATCCCCATGATGTCACTTTCCATTAATGTACCAGAATTCTTCACTACCATCAGAAAATTTAACGGCTGAACCATTTACTCAATGACGTGTTGACATCCTCATTATAGCAGAATGTGCCTTCTAAATTGCATCTTTGTGGACCCAGAATCCATAATATTAAGACTCTTTTTTGGTGTTAATAGGGCAATGATAGAATCACTTTTGCTCAATGTCAGATTCTTCACCATCAACGTCGCATCATATCTTCAAATTCTTGATTTGAATAATAGACACCATTCAAATAATATTCTTTAGAACCATTATTCCACTCAATTGCTGGACCATCTTCTCGATGAAGTTTACCATTCAGATACCAGAATTTATTACCATTAGCATATTCGATAGCTGGTTCATCAGAACGATGGAGTTTCCCATTCAAGTACCAGTATTTGCCACCGGAAGCAAATTCAATAGCAGGCCCATCTTCTCGATGACGCTTTCCATTAAAATACCACTCTTTATCACCATTATTCC
>DYLM01000010.1:12732-45227 GCA_020722095.1 Chloroherpeton thalassium | reverse complement strand
TAAAATTCAATTTAAAAAAAATGGCAATAGAAAGAAAAACAGAGAAATTAGACTTCGAGAAAGTCTGGCTTATGTTCCAAGAAACCGACCGAAAATTCCAAGAAACAAAGGAATTGATGGCAAAATCTTCACTTGAAACCGACCGAAAATTCCAAGAGACCAAGGAATTGTTGGAAAAATCTTCACTTCAAACCGAAAAGAAGTTGAGGAAATTAGAAACTCTTTTCACATCGCAATGGGGCAAATTAATGGAAACATTGGTGGAAGGAGATTTAATTAAATTGTTGAATGAACGTGGAATCAAAGTACATCAGACTTCAACTCGCATTAAAGGTACTTATCAGGGCAAACATTTTGAGTTTGACATAATTGCTGAAAATGGCGATGATATTGTTGTGGTGGAAGTTAAAACTACTCTCAAAACTGATGATGTACAAGATTTTATTGATAATTTAAAAGAATTTAAGAAGATAATGCCCAGATACAGCAATAATAATGTAATTGGAGCAGTTGCATATTTAAAAGAAGATAGCAAAGCATCGGAAATGGCTCAAAACAAAGGTTTGCTTGTTATCCGAGCCACTGGTAGCAGTGCGAGCATTGTTAATCCAATTGATTTTCTTCCAAAAGCGTGGTAAAGAATAAATAAAAAGTTAAGAAAAAATTAATTTCTCTAAATCCCATAAAAAAATGTAATAATCAAAAGTATTTTGTAAAATAGTTTTAATTTTGTAAATTGTAAAATGTTTAATATTCAAAAGGTGAAATAGTGAAAAGAATTTTTCAATTAATGATGATTGCAATTATCGGTGCATTGGTATTACAAGGCTTCCAATGTTCATCAAGAGAAATGACAACAGCCAAAGTTGCATTCCAAAGCAAGGATTACGATAAAGCAATTGATTTTGCTCAACAAGAATTAACCAAAAATCCGCAAAATGAAGAAGCATATTTGTTGATGGCTGATATTTATTTGATGAAAGGAAATGTGAAAAAAGCTGCTGAATTTGCAGTTAAAGCTGACCAATTACCCAAAAAAGACACAAAATTATCACAACGTCCTAAATTACTTTTAAACAAAATATGGGTAGAAAGTTATAATTCAGGTGTTGATAATTTGAATAGATATTTCTCAACACAAAACGCGAAATTCCTTGATTCTGCAATCAATTACTTTGAAACAGGTAAAATCGTTCGTCCCGAAATGACTGACTTCTATGCATTTATCGGTCAGGCTTACGAACTACGAGGGGACACAACTCTTGCATTATCAGAATACATTGATTATTACAATAAATCCAAGAAAGATTTTGATTATTTGATTAATAATAAATTTTACATAAATCAAAATCGCCGCGATGTTTTAACTGCATTGGGCAAACCAAAATTAACGACTGGAATTTCGGGCTCACAAGGGGATTCTTTATTGACAGATTTATTCCAAGTTACAGATAAAGATTTGTACTTGTTCTACAAAGACAATAAAAAAGACTTAAATTTCAAATTAGTTGGTTTAAGATACGACCCACCACAAAATTGGTTGCCAAATGAGCAATCTCAATGGTCTGCTCTCAACACAACGCCAATTGGTGCATTAGCCCAAATTTATTATTATAAACAAAAGTATCAAGACGCTTTAACTTATGTTAAACTCTTGGGTTCATTAGAGCCCGAAAATACAAATATCAACGCTTTCTTGGTGCAAATTTATCAAGATCAAGGCAAAATGGATGATGCATTTGCATATTTGCAACAATTAATAAAAGAAAATCCAACTAATAAACTATTTATTGGTCAATTAGGCGACTTATATCAAACACAAAAAGAATACACAAAAGCAATTGAAGCATATCTGAAAGCATTGGAAATCGATCCAACTTACGAATTAGCAATCCGAAATATTGCTTCGTCTTATAAAAATAGAGCGAGCATTAAACAAGGTGAAATCAAAGCAAAAATGGACACAGATAAAAATTACAAACCTGATTTTGAAGAATTTTTCCCAGATTTGAGAGAATCTGCTAAATACTTTGAAAAAGCAATTAAAACTCCGAAATACAAAGATGATTTTGCAGTTATTTCCGATTTGGTTAATATCTATTATGTGTTAGACGACAAAGCAAAGATGAATAATTACATTGAATCATTGGAAAAATTAGAAACAAAAATTCCCGAAAATCAAAAAGAATATTACTATCTCGAATTGGTTAAAATCTTTAGTTCTTATGTTAAAGATGACGCAAAAAGAGATTTCTACAGCAAAAAAATTAAACAATAAAGAATTGGACAAATGGATAATAACAAAGAAAATCAAATGAATCAACCAAATCCGCAGTCGCAACAAATTAATGTTGAGATTGGAGAGAAAGAAGCAGAAGGAATTTATTCCAATCTTGCAATAATTTCGCATAGCAATGCCGAATTTGTAATCGACTTTACTCGTGTTTTGCCGGGCGTTCCCAAAGCAAAAGTTTATTCAAGGGTGATAATGTCGCCAATTCATGCCAAGATGCTTGTTCGTGCATTAAACGAAAATGTCAAGCGATTCGAAAATCAATTTGGTGAAATTAAACTTGATGGTCAAAATCTATTCCCTGGCTTTCCAGGTAATCCGATTGTGAATTAAATACTAATATACATCCCTAAAATTAAGGGGCTGTATCATATATGATAAAAGCAAAACTGACTTATGAGACAGCCACTAATAAATTTTCTTTTTAACCTTCCGAAGGTTTGGAAACCTTCGGAAGATTCATTTTAATATTTACCCACGAATAAATTCGTGGGCTTTGTTATTCTCCCAACACCCAACATTCACCCAACATTTTCAAATTTTCAAATTAACAAGTGATTAATATTATATTTAGACGAACCTAAAAATTATGAATTGCATTTAACAGACAAAATGCAGACAATAATCTTCTACAATTCGGTAGAGTTTAATTCGCTATATGCAATACTCAATACTTCATCAAGAGTGGGCGCAGCCATCAATTTTGAGCGTAATTCAGCCGAACCGGGAAATTCGGAGAGGTAAATTTTATAGAATTTCTTTAGAATTGAATGGCTTTTTTGGTTTTCCCAAGTTTTACGGAATAATTCGGTATGATTAATTAATGTTTGTAATCTTTCTTGTTTTGTTATTTCTTTTTTGTGGCTATTAAAAATCCAAGCATTTTTGAAAATTCCACGACCAATCATAACTCCATCGGGTTTATACTCGGCAATCTTCATTTCGGCATCTTCGATGGTAAAAATATCACCATTACCAATTAACGGAGTTGTGGGCGAAAGTGAATTTCTCACATCAACTGCAATGCTGATTTGCTCCCAGTCAGCTGGTTTTTCTGACAGCATTTTTTGGGTGCGGCAATGTAAAGTAATGGCATCTGGTTTTGCTTGCAGAACATTGCTTATCCATTTTTCAGTTTGATGTTCTTTGATTCCAGTGCGGGTTTTAACGCTTACGGGCAAATGAGTTGCCTCCTTTGTTGCTTGAATAATTTCTCGAGCCAAATCAGGAAATCTAATTAATTCAGAGCAAGCAACTTGATGCACAATCTTACGTATTGGGCATCCCATATTAATATCAATTCCGTCATATTCATAATTTTCAGTTATGTGTTTGGCTGCATAAACGAACTTTTCGGGGTCGTTTCCCCAAATTTGAGCAACAATTTTTACTCCCTTTTTCTTCATCAATTCCATTTCTGATGGATTAATTTTCAATCGGTGCGATACTTTATCCTTACCAATTGGATGATAAAGTCCATCAACAGAAGTGAATTCGGCAAAAAGCATATTCAAATGGCTATCGTCCGAAATCGACATAACAATTTCGCGGAAAACTGTATCGGTTACATCTTCCATAGGTGCAAGAGCATAAATTGGTCTTCGAATATGTTGCCAGAAGTTCGTCATCGTTAGAATTTGAATTTAATAATAATTAAAGAATGCAAAATTACAAAATGTGAAACTTTATTGACTATTTTTATACACAATACTCTGCACATAAATCCCGAAACCCAACACCCAATTCCCAAATTAATTTACCTTTCTTTATACATTGTAAATTGTTTATTCTTAATTTTGTTTTTTTATAAAAAGGTATATTATGAAAAGAATTGCTTTGTTTATAACTCTTTTAGTTTTTGCTGTTGGTTGCTCCAAAGAAATTGACAAATTGGAAGGCAAGGGCGAGAATATTGTAAAAAAAATGCACAATTTAACTACAACCGATCTTTATTCAATGAAACGTCTCTCGGAAATGCAATTATCTCCCGATGGCAAATGGATTGTGTTTGTAGTTGCAACTCCATCTATTGAAGATAATAAGATAACTCGCGATATATGGGCTACTTCCATTGATGGTAAATTTACTCATCAAGTTACAAATGCCGAAGGCAATGAAATGTCGCCTGTTTTCTCACCTTGTGGCAAGAAAATTGCCTATCTATCAACTGAAAATGGCGCCCCACAAATTTACATTCAAGATTTTCCACAAGGCTCTCCTAAAAAGTTAACTGATGTAGAAAATGGTGTAAGCAATATTTTATGGTCGCCCGATGGAAAATATATTTCCTACACAAGCGATGTGAAATTGCAAAAGAACATTTTGGAAGATTATCCCGAATATGACAAAGCAAATTTGAAGCATTATACTGAATTGCCTATTCGCCACTGGGACGAATGGACTGATGAATCTTTCAGCCATTTGTTTGTGATGCCAATTGATGGTGGAAAAGCAATCGATTTAATGCCAAAAGAATTGGTTGATGTGCCATTGAAGCCTTTTGGTGGCGTATCGGAAATTACTTGGTCGCCCGATTCCAAACAAATTATTTATACTGCCAAAAAAGATAGCGATTTTGTGACAAATACAAATTCCGATTTATATTTGGTTGATTTAATTGACATTAAAAATGGAAAATACCACACAACAAATTTGACAAAAGGGATGATGGGATATGACAAAAATCCATTATATTCCCCTGATGGCAAATATATTGCATTTTCAAGTCAGGAGCGTGCTGGATTTGAATCTGATAAAATTCGCATAATGCTTTATAATATTAAGGAAAATAAATTTGATGAATTAACTACAAATTTAGATCAATGGAGTGAGGAATTTACTTGGGGACCGAAATCAGACAAGATTTACACTATTTCTACTGATTCTGGAGTTACAAGTTTATTTGAATTTGATATTGCAACAAAATTGTACAAAAAATTGTCCAAAGGTGATTGGGATTATGGACACGGATTGGCAGTTTCCAAAGATGGTAAACAATTAGTTACAGGCAAAAATAACTTTAATAATCCATTAGATTATTATGTAATCAATCTAAAAGATGGCAAAGAGACAAAATTAACAAGATTTAACGATGAAAGAGTTAAATATATCAACCCTTGCAAATGGGAACAAAGATGGTTCACAGCCACCGATGGGAAGAAAATCCATAGTTGGATAATTTACCCACCAGATTTTGATAAAACCAAGAAATATCCTGTCATTACATATTTGCAAGGTGGTCCACAAAGTATGATAAGCCAAAACTATCATTATCGTTGGAACTTCGGAATTTATGCTGCAAATGGTTATATCATTTTAGCAGCAAATCGCCGTGGTTTGCCTGGATTTGGTCAAGCTTGGAATGATGCAATTAGTTTGGACTGGGGTGGAATGGCGATGTCAGATATACTTGCAGCAACAGACCAATTCAGTACTGAACCATTCGTGGATTTAGAAGGTCGCTCTGCTTTGGGTGCAAGTGCTGGAGGATATGCAGCATATTGGTTAGCGGGTCATCACGAAGGCAGATTTAATGCATTTGTTGCTCATAATGGTGTATTTGATGTTGTAAGTAAATATGGTGCAACCGAAGAAACTTTCTTCCCTAATTGGGAATTTGGCGGACCATATTGGGAGCAAGCAAACCGTGATAATATGGAAAGAAATTCACCACATAATTTTGTGAAGAACTGGAATAAACCAATATTAATTTCAATTGGCGAAAGAGATTTCCGCGTTCCTTACACACAAGGTTTGGAAGCATTTTCGGCTGCTCGTTTGCAAGATATTCCTGCCGAATTGATTTATTTCCCTAACGAAACTCACTTTATTTCTCATCCACAAGAATATATTATTTGGCAAGATTTAGTAATTAAATTTTTAGATAAATACACAAAGAAAAAATAATTTTTTTATAAAAGGTAAAATATATGAAAGTAACTCGTTTTCATTCAATTCATAAAGAATTGAAAGCTAAAATGGTTGAATTTGCTGGCTTTGAGATGCCAATTCAATACCCACAAGGAATTATTCACGAACATTTAGTAGTTCGCAAGCAAGTTGGCGTGTTTGATGTATCGCACATGGGCGAATTTGAAGTTCGTGGCAAAGATGCTCTTGCATTTGTTCAGCATATATCGGTTAATGATGCAAGCAAATTAGCGATTGGTCAAGCACAATATTCAGCACTGCCTTATAATGAAGGCGGTTTGGTTGATGATATGCTTGTTTATAATATTGGCGATTATATTATGTTAGTCGTTAATGGTGCTAATATTGATAAAGATTGGGCTTGGGTTAATGCAAATAAAGGCAATTTTGATGTTCAACTTACAGATGCAAGTGATGACTTCAATTTATTGGCTGTGCAAGGTCCAGACTCGCTAAAAACATTGCAAAAGTTGACTGAAACAGATATGTCTGCAATTGAATACTACCATTTTACATTCGGTAAGATGGCTGGATTTGATGCAATTATTTCTCGCACTGGTTATACGGGCGAATTGGGCTTTGAAATTTACTTTAAAGGCGACGAAGAAGTTGCAGCTAAAATGTGGAATGCAATTTTTGAAGCAGGTGCAGAATTTGGAATCGAACCTATCGGATTAGGTGCTCGCGATACTTTACGCCTCGAAAAAGGCTACTGTTTGTATGGTAATGATATTGACCAAACAACTAATCCAATCGAAGCAAGTTTGGGTTGGATAACCAAAATCAATAAAGGTGAATTTATTGGGAAAGCACCAATTGCAGAAATGAAAGAAAAAGGAGCAACTCGTAAATTAGTTGGATTTATTAGCAATGCAGATAAATTTATTCCTCGCCATCATTATGAAATTTATTCACCAGAAGGCAACAAAATTGGATACGTAACAAGTGGAAATATCTCTCCTACATTAAATCAACCAATTGGAATGGGTTATGTGGAAACAGCATTCTCCAAAGTTGGTTCAGATATTGAAATTGAGGCTCGTGGCAAGCGATTCAAAGCAAAAGTAGCCAAGTTGCCATTTGTAGTTTAGAAATTCCTAATTAGTATTATTAATCAATAATCTTAATTAATATTATTAAAAAGTCCAACATCTTTAAAGTGTTGGATTTTTTTTGTAGGTTTACAATTATAGATGGAGTCCATCTCAAAAATTGGCTACATCTTTCTTTATAAACCTCTTTTTTATTATTATAAATAATATTTATTAGTCCAGATGTGCCACATCTGCGAGATGTGCCACATCTGATAAAACCAATTCCCCCATTTCATTGTATATTTTGATTATATAACCTTCCGAAGGTTTCCGAACCTTCGGAAGGTTTATTTCTCGCTTTTTCTTTGGCAGAGTTTGCACTGCCCTGATCCGTTCATTTTAAAATGCACCCTCGAATAAATTCGTGGGCTATGGATTTCCGTTTGCACGGGAATGACAATTTTGGAATATGTTGGACTTATGAGACAGCCACATGATTGTTTTGTAACTTTATTTTTATCTGTAAGGTAATACTCATTTGTTAAGCGTGATGCTACTTTTTGTTTTCAAACATATTATCACAAAAAAAATCCCTGCTTTCGCTGGGGATTGATTACATATTATTTAATAATCAAAAACTTTCGGAAGGTTGTTTTGGAAAAATTACAAATTTCTACAATCCATTCTTTTGTAAATAGATTGATTTATCAACTTTGGCAAAAAAGTCTTGATAAAATTTGCCGTCTTTCAGTGGATATACTTCCACTACATTGCCTTGATTATCGAGAACTTTTGCTTGGAAGTTTGCTCTTACCTTGCTCTGTTTGCCATATTCAGTAACATTGATTGATACTTCCACTAACTTGGTTTTCTTGTAAGGTTGTGGCTGATTATTATAAGTTCTCTTATTTCTATGATTATCTTGGGCTGCAATTGCTTCGAAAAATTCTAACCAAAATTGATTATCAATATCACGGCTGGTAGTATTTTGGGTGCGTGATGAGTTCAAATCAATTTCCTTTTTAGCCATCAATACACCAAGATCAGTAACTGCATTTGTGATAATATAATTATCGTCCTGCAACACATTTACCAATGCTTTCATAATCAATTTAGTATCATTTGTATCAAACATTCTTGTTTGGAATTCGCGTACTTCTAATTGTGTTTCTTGATAAGCAGGTTTATTCTGCTGATAGTTCACCACGGTGCACGCAGACATTCCAATAGCGATAATTATTGAGAATATCAGGATTTTTGCTTTCATATTTTACTCATTTAGAATTTACTTGCATGATAAGAAAAACTTTCCACTTTACTATCACGCAATTTAACAATAACTGTTAAAGTTCTTTGTGTTTGTGAATAACTTGCTTCTGTGTTGGATTTAGCATACACCAATAAAAACAAAACATCGTTGCTTTTGGAATAACTAACTTCAGTTGCAATTTTATCATAAACCCAAGTTTCCAACCCCTGTTCGTCAGCAGTAATAATTTGTGGACTGCCAAGCGATTCGATAACTTCCGAGCCACTCATTCCTTTGCGAATCTCTTTCTGCACTTTACCGACTGTTAGGTCATTGCTATAATCATTAGAACTTGATTTATAGTTTCCGTTTACAGTTGTGCAAGATGAAGCCAATGCTATTACAGCAATAAGTAAAGTTGCTGCTACAAAAAATCTTTTCATAATTTATCTCCTTTTATTTATTATTTTCTATTTAAATTATTGATTATTAAAATTGAAATGTTAGTCCCAAGTTGAATAAAATTTGGTCGGGAATTGCTTCATACTTATCAAATATAACTGAACGCTCATTATTTGGGTCGGGTTTGACTGTGTAATATTTAGTTTTATCTCCCGATAAATATCTAAAACTAACATCTAAAAGCATTCGAGTATTGCTATTTGGCATCTGCACAAAATCTACTAACTTGATATTAGTTCCTACTCCCACATAATAATTAATATATGCAGAGAACTCATCTTTGTCTTTGGCATCTCCCCAATAATGCGAAGTATAACTTGCTGTTGCACTCATCACTGTAAACCCAACACCACCTTCAATATATGGGAATACAGTATTGAACAAGTTTGGTTCGATTCGGACAAACATATCAATTGGAATTGAACTATTGGAGGTTTCTAATGTATCTTGCCAAAATGACCAACCATCTAATGAATTATCAATATACCTTGTTTCGTATCCAAAAAAATGGAAATCAACTCGTCCGCCAATTGCAATTGGTATTGGTTCAAATTTATAACCACCAACTAACCCAAAACCAGGACCTGATTTTTTTAAGTCATCCATAAATTGATTTTGTGGAACAGAATTGGCAAAGTTAAATCCAAAGAACCCTTTTAATGGTAAATTCTTCAAATATTCAACTCGGTCAGTTTCTGTTGAATTTTGCTCGTTATTCGCACTTGTGGTTCCTTTTTGAGCAAACAGAAATATTGGCATCAACAAAGCAACAGTAAGTAAAGTAAATGTTTTCATAATATTAATTTTTAATTTAACTAATATTACGATTGAAAAAACTAATTAGTTGCAAAAAGTTAATTTTTTTGTGAAATTTTTGATTATTGGCTATTTTATACCAAATTTTATGCTTACTTTTCTCTCCATAACATAATCTTCCGAGGATTTAATTGCACCACCAGCATTAATTTGCCATTCAATTGAATTGAGAATTGATTGCGAATTAGGAATTTTCTTAATTTCTTTCAGTAGATATTGTTGCACAAAATATGCCCGCAAAATTGACAGCAATTCATTATCCATCTTCATTCCTGGATAAATTTCATAGGGCAATAATTCATCGCTAATTTCTTCGCCCGCATATTTAGCAATATCCGAGAAACCTCGTGCATCAGCATAACCAGTAATATCAATATAAATTTGCTTTTTGATTGGTTTAGTGCATTTGCTATTTGATGAACTAACTAATTCTTTTATTTTATTTGTAATTTGATTAAAAGCATCTTCTACCACATCTGAATATTCGTCATATTCATTTGTTGGATATTCAATATATTTTGTGCTGTCAGCCAACCCAATCAAATTCATATCAAATAAGTATCGCAAATCTCTGATGTTTTCTCTTGTTATTGGTTTATAATATCCACTAATAAAAAATGGGATTTTGTAATTACCCAAATCATAATTTTGGGGTTCATAAGGTAAAGATATTGTCAAATTCATTTTTACAAAGTTCTCACTATTGCAAGGAGTTATAATTTCCGTTTCGGGAACAAAAAGTGGAGAACATTCATTGATATAATCAACATAATATTTTTTATTTCCCTTCAAATTTATCTGAAATTCTCCATCATCATTGATAATAATTGAATCTACCAAATTTCTATTTTCATCATAAATTCTTACAAAACCATTCGGATACACAGAATTATCTTTATCAGAAATAGTTCCTGCAAGTTGTACATCGCTACATAATTGGAAAAAGTATAAGTCTCGAGCTCCACATCCGTCCTTGCGGTTTGAAGCCAAGTATATGTTTTCATCATAAATTGCCGGACCAGTTTCGTCAAATTCAGTATTGATTGGGAAAGGCATTTGTATTGGTTCAGCCCAAGATTCATTCCCCAAATAATTTGCTCGAAATACATCATAACCACCAAGAGCATTATGCCCCTTTGATGCAAAAAGCAAATTATTATGTTCGTCTAAAAATGCAGAAATTTCGTTTTTATCTGTATTTATTTTATTTCCAAGATTTATTGGCTCGCTCCAAGTGCTATCGCCAATTCTTTTTGAATAATACAAGTCAATTCCGCCATTGCCGTCTGGTCGGTCCGAAGAAAATATCATCATCTTTCCATCTTTGGAAATAGTTGGATAGGACTCGTAATAATTTGTATTTATTGTGTTTAGAGCAATTGGGTCGCTCCATTTTTTATTAGATTTTTTCGAATAATAAATATTCGAATTAGCAGACTTGCTTTTAGGATTGCTTCCAGCAAAGAAAAGTTCCTCGTTATTGCCATATTTTGCGAAGTTAATCGTTCCATATTTTTTTACTTTTTTCAAAGGCAAATCTAATGCTTCCTTTGGAAAAGTAAAGCCAGAGTCTTTGATATTTGAATAATAAACTTTACTGGTTTTATTTTTACCAATAGGCATCATCGAAAAATACAATTTATTATTATGAAATGCGGGGGAATATTCATTGTATTTAGTATTAAATACTCCATCTAAATTGCCGAAAGCCTTTGCTTTTTTACCACAAGGTTTAGGAGCGGAGCAACCAATGACAAAAAGACTCATTAAAACTATAATTTTTGTATATGTGGAAAATTTCATTGTTCTAACACCAAATTTCTTAATAATTTTGCTTTTTGATATATCTCAATTTTATTATCGGTTATTTTTCAACAATAATTAGTATGCGAAACACCTTTATCGAAATAAATCTTAAAAATTTGAATAATAATATTCAAAAAATAGCTGATTCAATAGGTAGTGCCAATATAATGCCAGTTATCAAGGCAAATGCTTATGGTCACGGTATGATTGGAATTGCAAAAAATCTAAATCATCCCAAAATTGATATGCTTGGCATTGCATATCCATCTGAAGGTATTGAATTAAGGAATATTGGGGAGACTCGGAAAATCTTGCTTTTAATTCCCCCCGAAGTGGAAGAAATTACCGATGTTATTGATAATAATTTGGATATTACAATCGGGCATATCCATTATATTAATGAAATTAATGAAATTGCTCGCAAACGACACGCAAAAATTAAAGCTCACTTATATGTAAATACAGGTATGAATCGCGATGGAATTAACTTTGATGAGTATAAGCATCTTGTACCAAATTTAGAAAGTTATAAAAATATCGAGTTCGAGGGTATTTGTAGCCACTTTGCCACTTCTGATATGGATGATAAAACATTTGCACAATTTCAAATCAATAATTTCAAGCAATTTTTGGACTATGCAGAAAGCCATAATTTGCATTTCAAATATCGCCACATATCCAATTCTGCTGGCATTGTGAATTTGCCTAATGCAATTTTTGATATTGTTCGCCCGGGTTTTGCAATTTATGGATTGATGCCCCAAAAACATTTGGCTGACAAACTTGATTTAAAGCCTGTCTTGTCGTTAAAAACATTCATAAAAAAGATATTTTCGGTAAATTCGGGCGAAACCGCAGGTTATAGCTTGAAATTTACTGCAGACAAACCTACCAAAATTGCTGTGTTGCCAATTGGTTATGGTGATGGAATTGTTCTTAACTTAACAAATAATGCACAATGTTTGATTAAAGGCAAGCGTTATGATTTAGTTGGTTCAATTTGTATGGATCAATTATTTGCTGATATTGGCAATGATAATATTGACGAAGGCGAACAAGTTGTGTTGATTGGCAAGCAAGGCAACGAGGAAATTTCAGTTTATGAGTTGGCGGATAGAGCAAATACAATTCCATATAATATTACAACTTCAATATTAAAGCGAGTTCCACGATTTTTTACAGAGGGCAATGTTTAAGTTAAAATTAAAGGATTTCGAAGGTCCGTTCGATTTGTTATTATACTTCATCAAGCGAGATGAACTTGATATTTATGATATTCCAATCTCCAAAATTACAGAAGAGTTTTTGGATTATATTAAATTGCTTAATCAATTAGATTTAGAAGTTGCCTCGGAATTTATCTTAATGGCGGCTACTTTATTGCAAATCAAAGCAGAAATGTTGCTCCGAACTGATGATGAAAACGATGAATTATTGGAAGGGATGGAAGATCCGCGTCTGCCATTGGTAGAGCAATTGATTGAATATAAGAAATTTAAGGAAGCCTCGTTAGATTTAATGCGGAAAGCAGAAGATAATAAAAATCATTTTTATCGTAAAAATTATGATGCGGAAATTCAGAATTTTGAGCAAAATGCAGATTATAAGAATTCGTCCATATTTGCTTTGATAAATGCAATAAATACAATTTTGAAAAGGAAAAATATTGTTGATGAAAAATTCCATCAAGTAAATTTGTTCCCAATTTCAGTTGACGACAAGAAAAAAGATATTTTAAATAAATTAAATACAAAATCTCGAATAAGTTTTATCAAATATGTAAATGAGTTTTCACGAATTGAAATTATTGTAACATTTTTAGCAATATTAGAATTAGCAAGAAATAATCAAATTTCATTATTTCAAGAAAATCAATCAGATGATATTATAATTTCATTAAAATTAAATTTAAATTAGGAAAGTAAAATTGAATACAAATATATTTTTTTCATTAGATTATCAGTTGCAAATGAAAATTGTTGAAAGCATTTTGTTTGCAGCAGACGAACCCATAAATACCGAAACTTTACTCAATTTATTGATTGATGAAAAGAAAAACACAATCACAGAAGAAGAAAACGCAGAAATAAACCAAAAAGCCGAACAAGATTTATTGGACGATAAATTAAAAACTTTAGAAAAATTAATTTTCGATATTAACACTCAATTGCTCGAAACAAATCGTCCGTATAAAATAATCCAAATTGCTGGTGGCTGGCAATTTGCTACTCGGAAAGAATATGGTCAATATGTTCGTACTTATTATAAGACCAAAATAAATCGCAGACTTTCCAATGCGGCTTTGGAAGTTTTGGCAATAATTGCATATAAACAACCAATCACAAAACCCGAAATTGAGATAATCAGAGGTGTAAATTCAAACGAAGTGGTAAATTCTATTCTCGAACGAGGTTTAATAAAAATTGCAGGAAGAAAAAATGTGCTTGGCAGACCAATAATGTACAGCACTACCGATGATTTTTTGAGAATATTTGGTTTGAATACAATTAGCGATTTGCCAGAATTATCCGAGTTTGAGGAAATGGTTAAGCAAGAGTTCGAAAGTCAAGCAGATGATATGATGACTCTTGATTTATCAAATGATGAAATTGAGAAAATCGAATCACAAGTTGAAATAGAGCAAAATTAGTTATCTGTTTGTAAATAAGATAATTTCTTCTGTATTTCTTCAACGGAAACTGCTTCTTCGATAGAAAATTCACCAATTTGTTCGCGATGTAATTTATAAAGGTATGCGGGCAATCCTATAAATTTCCCAAAATCCTGTGCAAATGTCCTTACATAAAAGCCACTTGTAACATTGATTCTGAATTTAACATAAGGAATATCAATATCTAAAATTTTATAATCAAGTATCGTTATTTTTCTTGGAGCGATAGACTGCTCAAGATTTTTTCTGGCAAGTTTATAAGCCCTTTTTCCATCAACTTTTAATGCACTATGCAAAGGAGGAACTTGTTCCATATCGCCAGCAAAATAGGGGAGTGTTTCCAATATTTTGGTCTCAATGTTCTCAGGAATTTGGGTATGATTCACTTCTGGTGTTTCTTTGTCGAGCGAGGCTGTTTCAACTCCAATTTTAATCAATCCGCTATATATTTTCGTGTTAAGAATTAAGTCATTGAGCAATTTTGTTGCTTTGCCAATTGCAATTATCATCAAGCCACTTGCTAATGGGTCGAGAGTGCCACTATGACCGATTTTTTTTCCTTTGAATATTCTTTTTAATGAGTTAATGATTGCAAACGATGTGTATCCAAGTGGCTTATTTACTAACAATAAGCCACCAGAATTTTGCATTTCGTCAAACCAATTTGAGAAATTGTTTAGATTAGATTTTGTGAGAATATTCATTTATTTTTGGAGATTATTCCTTAACAGAATCAATCAATTTTTGAATATTTTCTATTTCGTCGAGAGTGTCATCTAAGAAAAATTTGAGATTAGGAACAATTCTCGTTCTCATTTTTTTTGCTAAATCTGTGCGATAAATTGCTTTATTTTCATCTAAATAAGCAATCACTTCTAAAGGTGTAAGTTTTGTAGCAAACGCACTTATATAAATCCTTGCTAAAGATAAATCCTTAGAGATTCGCACGGTAGTGATGCTTACCAATCCGCCACCAATATCTTGTCCTAAAAAGGAAATTCTTTCCGACAGAATCTTTTTTATTTCTTTGGATAATCTTTCAGTTCTAAATGTTTGCATTACGACAATTTACGTTTAACTTCAATAATTTTGAAACTTTCTATATGGTCGCCAACTTCAAGTGAGTTGAAGTTATTAATCATAACACCACACTCAAATCCAGCATCAACTTCTTTTACATCATCTTTTTCACGTTTCAAGGATGAAAGTGTTCCTGTATGTAAAATCAGACCATCTCTTATTACTTTGACTTTATCGTTCTTGGATATTTTGCCATTCTGCACATAACAACCAGCAATTGTTCCCATTCTTGATATTTTGAATGTTCTTCTTACTTCGAGCATTGCTGTAGTTTCTTCGTGATATTCAGGCGATAATAAACCTTCCAAAGCCATGTGAACTTCATTTATACAATCATAAATGATATTATAATTACGAATATCTACTTTTTCTACATCTGCTAATTTGCGTGCATTAACATCAACTGGCACATTAAAGCCTACGATTACTGCTTCGGACGCAGAAGCTAATATAACATCTGTTTCCAAAATTGTACCAACTCCCTTGTGGATAATCAATACTCTCACTTCTTCATTGCTCAATTTCAATAAAGATTCACCTAATGCTTCTACTGAACCAGCAACATCACCTTTAAGGATTAATTTCAATTCCTTCACATTGCCTTCGTGAATCTTTTGAGAAATGTCATCAAGTGAGATTTTTCTAATTTGTCGGAGCGAAAGCTCACGTTTTAATATATCACGTTCTTTAGCAACCTGGCGTGCTTCCATATCAGTATTCAATACAGTGAAATTATCTCCAGCTTCGGGCAAAGTATCAAATCCAACAACCAAAACTGGTGATGCAGGTTCTGCTAAATCTACTCTCTTCTCGCGTTCATCAAGCATTGCTTTTACTCTACCAGAAGCAGTTCCAGCTACGAATGGATCGCCAATTTTAAGCGTTCCACCTTGAATAATTACAGTTGCTACTGGTCCGAAACCTTTTTTCATTACAGCTTCAATTACAGTTCCACGAGCTTTCTTGTTTGGATTGGCTCTTAAATTCAATAATTCCGCTTCAATTAAAACTTTATCTAACAGAACATCTATATTTTTTCCAAATTTTGCGGATATTTCAATACTTTGGTATTTTCCGCCCCATTCCTCAATTAAAATTCCATGATCGGATAATTGTTGTTTGATTCTATCTGGGTTTGCATCAGGTTTGTCAATTTTATTGATTGCAACAATAATTGGAACACCTGCAGCTTTGGCGTGGCTTATTGCTTCAATTGTTTGAGGCATCACACTATCGTCAGCAGCAACTACCAAGATTACTATATCTGTTACTTGGGCACCACGAGCACGCATTGCTGTAAATGCAGCGTGACCAGGTGTATCGAGGAAAGTAATCATCTTGCCATTATCTAATTCCACTTGGTAAGCACCAATATGTTGTGTGATCCCGCCTGCTTCGCCCGCAACTACATTTGAACTACGGATATAATCAAGTAATGATGTTTTTCCATGATCAACGTGCCCCATTATTGTTACTATTGGAGGACGGAACTCTAATGATTCTTCGGTATCTACTTCTTCCTCTATTTCCAAAGATTCTTGTTCATTATAGAAATTGACTGAGTATCCAAAATCTTCTGCAATCAAGGCTATTGTGTCTTTGTCCAATCTTTGGTTAATAGTTACCATTAAACCAAGTTGCATACATTTAACAATTATTTGATTTGGCAATATATTCATAGCCTTAGCTAATTCGCCTGTTGTAACAAACTCTGTAAGTTCCAGCACATTAGCCATTTCATCTTCAACTCTTTGTCTGATAGTATCTCTTTCTTCTCGCTCCATTTTCTTCTTTTGCTTGATTTTGGAACGTGAGCCACCTGTGGAGTGCTGTAGATCAATTTCAGCCATAGTTTCGCGAACTGCTTTGTCTATATCTAACGAGCTAATTTGCTCGCGAATAAGTTTTTTGTGCTTTTTAACTTGCTTGTCTTCTTTGCTTTTTGATTTTTCCTTTGGCTTTACTCTTGCAATTACTTTTGTTGTTTCTTCTTCTGTTGAAGTCTTTTTAAACTTAACGTCTTTATTTAATTTAGAAGTATTAGTATCGATAATTGGGTCTGCTGGGCGAATAAAACCCGATGTTCTTGCACGATTGGCAAATCTATTATCTCCACTGGAGCGATAATTGCCACCTTCAGCAGCAGGTCTGTTTTCATTTGAACGAAAGTTTCCGCTTGTATTTCTATCGTCTCTTCTTTCACCTTGTGGTCTGCTATCGGTTCTATTATCATCACGTCTAACATATCCTCCGCTGCGACCATCGTCTTGTCTTGGAGTACCACTTCGATTGTCTTCACGTCTTTGATAACCTCCACGATTGTCTTCACGTCTTCTGCCACCACTTGCACCACTATCATCACGCCCGCGATTATCTCCACGGTTATCAGTTCCTGGACCTCTTCCTCTATTTCCTCTATCGTCACTTCTGTGTGGTTTTGGTTTTTCTAAATCAATTTTACCAAGAATAGTCAAGCCTTGTAATTTTGGTGAAGCCGTAATAACTTCTTCAGCAATTTTCTTGTGCTTCTTTTTATGCTTCTCACCAGTTTCGCGGTTCTTATCAGTTGGTTTTACCTCTGAACTTGGTGTATCTTCTGTAGCTTTCGGACTTTGTTTGTTTGAATTATCTTGCTTTTTATGTTCTGGTCCTTTCTCTGTTTTATGTTGTTTTAAATTTTCATCTTTTGGCTTTTTTCCTTCCCGCTTTGCTTCAACTTGGCTAACTTGCTCAATCTTTCTTTCTGTTGGTTCAGGTTTGGTAACTTCCTGTTTCGGTGCAGGTTCTGCTTTTTGTTTTGGTTCAGCCGATTCTTGTTTCACTTCATTAGTTTGTGCTTCAATAATTTTAACTTCTGGTTCGGCTTTTTTCTCTTGAATAGGTTTATCTTCCTTTTTGTCAATTACTTCTGGCTTTGGTTCTCGAGTTAAATCAATTTTGTCGAGAATTTTCAATGTAGGTTTTTCTTGAATTGGTTCAACTGGTTTTGGTGGTTCGGTTTGCTTTGGAACTTCAGGCACAACTTCTTTGACTGCAACTTCTTCATTTGATTCAGTTTTATGGTCGTGTTCAGGAGTATTCCTAAGAATATGATGTTTCTCTAATTTCTCTCTTTGTTTTTCGGCAGCTATTTTTTCCCTTTTAAATTTATCATAAACCAAATTTGCCATCTCTTCGGTGATGGTTGAAGTCGGCTTATTTTGGATATCGTAACCCTTGTTCTGGAGAAATTCTACTATTGCTCCAATTCCGATATTAATTTCCGAGGCAATCTTGAAAATTTTTATTTTATTATTTGCTGCCATACTTATTTTTTAATATTTTTAATTAATATTATTATTTAATATTATATTTTTACTTAATATTTTCTAATTTATCTTGGTAATGTGGATCTTCATCTTCTTCGAATTCTGCGAGTATAATTCTGCGAATGTCGTTGATAAATGATGCACTAATACCTTCAATTTCTACTAATACTTCTGGTTCGGCTCTTAAAAATTCTCGTGCTGTCTTGATTCCACTTGCTACTAATTTTTCGATTATTTCTGCACCAATTTCTTGGTCGAATTCTGTAATTTCAATATCATCAACTGCTTCTTTAATTAAGGTTAAATTATAACCAGTTAATAATGATGCCAATCTTATATTCTGTCCGTTTGTTCCGATTGCTAATGGCACTTGATCGTCCGTTACAAAGATATTTGCCGATAAAGTTTCGGGAAATAATTGTATTTCCTTAACTTGTGCGGGTTGCAATGCACGCATAATAAATGTAGCAATATCATCAGAATACTCTATTAAATCTATGTTTTCATTATTTAATTCGCGAACAATTGAGTGAATTCTCACTCCTTTCATTCCTACACAAGCTCCTACTGGATCCACTCTATCGTCAAATGATTGAACTGCAACTTTGGAGCGGCGACCTGGATCGCGAGCAATTGCTCTTATTTGGATTAATCCATCGTAAATTTCCGGAATTTCAATTTCAAATAATCTCTCTAAAAATTTATTATTTGCACGGGATAATATTATTTCGGGCAATCCTGCTGGTCCGTTCTTACGAACTTCGTGGATAACAGATTTTATATTTTGATTTTTCTTATATCGCATAGATTCTGTTGGTATTTGATGCTCTCTTGGCATATGCATCTCAATTTTATTATGCATAATAAGCAAATCGTTTCTTCTTATTTGATAGATTTCGCCAATTACAACTTCACCAATTTTTGCTGCGTATTCATTATAGATATTGTTCTTTTCTACTTCTTTTATTCTCTGAGTTAATGATTGCGTAGCAAGATTTACCAATCTTCTTCCAAAATTCTCGCCAATACTTTGTAACGAGATTTCAATTACAAAATCGTCCCCTAATTCGTAATCATCTTCACTAATTTTTTTTGCTTCTTCTAATGAAATCTCAATTGTTGAATCTTCAACTTCCTCTACGATTGTTTTCATCAAATAAATTTCAATATCGCCTTTTTCCATATTAACGATAATTTCGAAGTTCGCATCGTTACCGTATTTTTTTCTAATAAGTAGCGATAGCGTATCTTCCAAAATTCCTTGCAATAAATCGCGGTCAATTCCCTTATATTTTGCCATTTCTGCAAAGGCTTCTATGATTGACTGCTTGTTGATTTCAGGTTTTTTTCTTAATCTTGACATATTCAAAATCCATTATCTTACAAAAAAAAGGGCTTTTGCCCCATCTTGCTTTCACAAAATTAACTATTTTTTCGTCATTAATCACTATTATAATAATTTTTTTTTTAATAGGATAAAAATGGCTTTCAACTTCCCAGATTACTATAAAATATTCGATACTTTTTCGGATGAAGAGAAACTATTCCAACAATCAGTTAGAGATTTTACTGACAACGAAGTTCTTCCAATCATTGAAGATTACTATATGCAAGGTAAATTTCCAATGGACTTAATTCCCAAAATGGCGGAAATGGGTTTATTCGGCGTCACAATTCCGGCTGAATACGGCGGCGCTGGTGCGACTTACACAATGTATGGAATTGGAATGATGGAACTTGAGCGAGGAGATTCAGGTGTTCGTTCATTTGCTTCGGTTCAGAATTCACTCGTAATGTTCCCTATCAATGAATATGGTAGCGAATACTTAAAGAAAAAATGGTTGCCCAAGTTAGCAACCGGCGAAACTATTGGCTGCTTTGGGCTTACCGAACCCGATTTTGGTTCTAACCCAGGCGGAATGATAACTAATGCAAAGGAGATTTCGGGTGGATATTTGCTGAATGGTGCTAAAATGTGGATAACTAATGGCACTATCGCCGATATTGCAGTTGTTTGGGCAAAATTAAATGGAAAAGTTCACGGCTTTATTGTCGAAAAAGGTATGAAAGGCTTTTCTGCTCCCGAAATGAAAGGTAAACATTCATTGCGAGCTTCAATTACTTCGGAATTAATTTTCCAAGATGTGGAAATTCCTACAGAAAACAAATTGGACATCCAAGGGCTTCGCGGTCCTTTAAGTTGTTTAAACAAAGCGAGATATGGTATTGCTTGGGGTGCAGTTGGCGCTGCTGCTGCTGTTTATGATTCAGCCTTAAATTATGCTAAATCTCGCGTGCAATTCGACAAGCCGATTGCTGGCTTCCAATTAGTTCAAGAAAAATTAGTTTGGATGTTGAACGAAATCACCAAGGGACAACTTCTGGTTGAAAGATTGGGAAGATTGATGGATGAGCATAAATCCACTCCACAGCAAGTCTCACTTGCCAAGCGTAATAATGTGGATATTGCATTGCAATCAGCTCGCATTGCACGAGAAATTCATGGGGCAAATGGAATTCTGAACGAATATAATGTTATGCGTCATTCGGCTAATTTGGAATCAGTTAAAACTTACGAAGGGACTCACGATATTCACACTCTAATTTTGGGCGAGGACATCACAGGTATTCCAGCTTATAAATAAATTTGTAAATGAGGTTTTGGTGTTAGATGTTGGACGTCTTTGCGAGTTCCGATTTATCGGGACGAAGCAATCTCATTCAATTTGAAAAATGTATGTTTGTCATTCCCGTGCAAACGGGAATCCATTTTCCCACGAATAAATTCGTGGGCTATGGGTTCCCACTTTCGTGGGAATGACAGCAACTCTGACTTATGAGACAGCCTCTATATAGATAATTGGAAAAAGCCTTCAACCCCACGCTTAAGCGTGGGGTTGAAGAATGAGAAACCTTCGGAAGGTTCTATGATTTCTCTCTCTCACGAATAAATTTCTATACACACAAAAAAAAGACTGCCTTTGCAAAAAGCAGTCTTTTTTGATTATTTTAAATTCAATTTTATCTTGCGATAGTAAAGAATTTAGTTAAGTTGCCTTCTGCAGATTCAACTTGAACGAAATAAACACCATTTGGTAAGTTACTAATATTTACCGATAGTGATTTTTCGCCAGGTGCGATTTGTCCATCAAATACACTTAATACTTTATTGCCTGTTACATCGTAAATTGCAACAACAGTATTTGCTGATGAGTTCGAAATTAAATTGATATGCAATTCATCTTTTGCTGGGTTTGGTTCTATTGGCATCAAACTGAAGCTTGAATTGCTTTCAATTTCATTATCCTTAACGTTACCCGGAGCATAAACTGTAATTATTTCTTCTTGAACTTTAGATTCTCTAATATTTTCGTAACCAACTGTTAATTTTACTGTGTATTTACCAGGAACTTTGTATGTATAAGTTGGATTTGGCATTGGGCTTTGACCGCCATCACCAAATTCCCAATTATAATAAGTAATGTATCCTGTTGATTTATTTGTAAATGAAGTTAAGAATGGTGCATCACCTTCCGATTTTTCAACAACGAAATCAGGCACAAGTTCATTCTTTATTGTTACATCTAATATGTTGGAATTATCACAAGCATATTTATTTTTACGATAAATTTCCACTCTACCAGTTTTCTTATTGCTCCATTCAACCGTAATTTCTGCAGTTCCCTGTCCGTCAATAATAGTTCCATTTGTTGCAGACCATAAGTATGAATCGCCTTCCTGTGGCTCGTCAACCCAATATTTTTCTACTGATACAATCTTTGGCTCATTATTACCTTTAATGATTGTTCCAGGTAATGGAATTGCAATTGTTTCAACTTCATTGTTCATTGAATTTTCGCAGCCACCTTCAATAGTTTTGGCGTGAACTGAATACTTGCCTGGTAAATTGAAGTAACCAAATGATAATGCTTCGCCTGTTCCCATAGCAATTACCGAAGTTGGCTCGCCATCTTTGAATAATTCATAAACTGCTGTTGTTTCTGAATTTGATAATTTGATTTCAACACCTTGGCTTCCTTCACAGAAGTAAGTATCAGCAGTAACATCGTATTTTGCTGGTAATGGAGTAACTTCAAATTCAAGATAATTGTCAAATAATTTTGTACAATTTGTATTAGTATTTGTAGCTAATACTGTGTATTTTCCAGCTAAATTGAATGTACCAAAGCTGATTTCGCTGCCTGTTCCATCAACAAGTTTGCCTCTTGGTGCGTCATCAACAAATAATTGATAAGTTATTCCAGGTTCCGAGGAGGATAATTTTACTTCATTACCTTGGCTTCCTTCGCATAGTTTAGTTTCAGCTACTAAGTTGAATTCTTGTGGTGCTGGCAATTTCTTAACAATTATATTGCCTGTCATCATATTAGTGCATCCACCAAGTTGGGAAATTCCTTTGATTGTATAAGTACCTTCTTGGAAGATAAATCCGAAACTTAAATCAGTTCCAGTTCCATCGATTGGAATATTATAATCTTTTCCATCTAATTGAATTTGATATTTAACGCCAATTTCTGTATTTGCTAAACCAAGTGCAACGCCGTCTTCGCCTTCGCAATATGTGCCTGGTCCGTTAACATTGTAATATTGGCTACCACCTGTAACTGCATAAGACACTGGACTTGGAGCAACGCGGATAATTAATTCGCCATTCATCCAATTTTTACACCCCTTAGGAGAAGTTGCTTCTACAGTATATGTTCCAATAGATTTTGTGTAGCCAAAACTTAATGCACCATCTTCGCCTATTAATTGATCGCCAAGTTTTGCACCATCTTTATATAGTTGGTATGTTGTGAATGGTTCTGAATCTTCTAATACTATTTCGTAGCCTTTGGAATCGCCTTCGCAATATGCACCATCACCAAGGAATTTGAAGGAAAATGGTTTTGGATAGATAGTAATATAATCAGTTCCAACTGCAGTTAAAGCAGGTTTGGTGGAGCGAACTCTCACTAAATAGCCACTGCCTGGCATTAAATTATCAGGAGTGTTGCCAGTGATAGGTTCGGGTTCTGTTGCGGTTACTCTTCCTATTTCTATTGGATTAGTAAAGCTACCATTTTCATTGGACATTTCAACGATAAACTCATTGCCTGTTTTGAAGCTATGCTCTTTTGTAAATGTAGTTGTTATTGCTTCGCCCGCACACATTGCAGTTGGGGATACACTTTCGTAGTATAATTCAGCAGGAGGTTCAAAGCTAAATACAGCAATCCAAGCATCTTGCGAACCGTATATCGAAACATCATAAGCACCAGAAGTTACAGGGAAGTTTGATGAATATGTATACCCGCAAGATGCAAATCTGCCCGCGTTAAAACAACCATAATTATATTGCCCGTAATAATCTGTACTATTGCCACCAATATAAGTAGAATAAACGAGTGTTGATAAGTCCCCGCTAAATTTGGCTAATACAGCATCGTAACTGCCACCATTGTAAGCTTGATAAGCATCAAAAGTTGTGGGCCAGCCACTTGATGTTGTTACACCAGTAATGTAAACATCATCCATATCATCCAAATCAATACCACGTAAATATTGAGTGCCAAAATTGCCAATAAAAGTAGATTTGTATAAAGCGGAACCTGTAGTATTTAATCCAGTTACAATTCCATTATAACTAGAATATGAAACATCATAACAGCCAGAAGTAACAGGATAATTTGACGAATAGGTATAACCAGTAATAAATGCTTTTCCATCTGAAGAAACTGCAATAGCGTAGGCATAATCACTACTTGTTCCACCTAAATATGTAGAATAGGACAATGCAGAACCAGTAGAATTAAATTTAGTTACAAAAATATCTGTCGAATTGTAAGAATTGTCGTAGCAGCCCGATGTTGTTGGAAAATTAGAGGAATATGTATAGCCAGTAACGTAAGCATTCCCACTTGCATCAATATCAAGACCATAGCCATAATCACTGCTTGAACCGCCAAGAAATGTAGAATATGATAAAGCTGAACCCGCTGCATTTAACTTTGTTACAAATGCATCGTAAGATGCGTAAGAGTTGTCATAGCAACCCGATGTTGTTGGGTAATTAGATGATGATGTATAACCAGAAACATAAGCATTGCCATCATCATCAACTCTGACGCCAGCAAAAGGGTAATCATAATATGAACCACCAATATAAGTAGAATATGATAATGCAGTGCCACTTGGGTTTAATTTGCTTAAGCCAATATCTGCACCACCATTAAAACTGGCATCATAACAGCCCGAAGTTGTTGGGAAACCAGATGTAGAATAAGTGTAAGTACAAACATACACATAGCCATCAGGATCGGTGTCAACTCCATATCCATATTCGGTGCTGGTACCACCAATGAATGTTGAAAAAATTAAAGCACTTCCTTCTGCATTAAACTTTGATACAAATGCATCAGTACTTGACAATGATGTGTCATAAGCACCCGTTGTTGTTGGGAAATTTGATGTATAAGTATAACCAACTAAAATTGAATTACCTTCACCATCGATTGTTACAGAATAAGCATAATCATAAGAAGAACTTCCGATATATGATGCAAAAACTATTGGGTCTATCACTAATTCTTTACTTGAATCATAATTTCCAACAGATAAACCAACTGTATTATTGCCTAAATCTACGAATTTACACTCAATTTGCTGATTGCTTGTGCCCGAATTTTGATAAGCATATAGTTTATTATTTTTGATTGTACCAATACTTGTTGCAAATTCAAGTTCTCCGTTCTCATTGATTCTCAAGCCATCTTGACCTTGGAATGCAATACGAATATCATTTGGATTTCCGTTTGGTTTAACGATATAATCATAGCGAACAGTACCTTCGTCAAAATAGTAGCGAACATCAATATTATCGTAGATATTTTCAATTCTTACTTCGCCATAAAGTTTAACATTAGCTTGCCATTTACTTTCATCATCTCCAATGAAATAATTATAATAGCTTTCTTTAAGATAATTAGGAACGTTAGCAGTTTCTTTATTCATATCAACAAATTTTCCACTAAAAACGTGTCCCCATTGGTTTTTTGGATGCCCAAAATCAGGATTTGGTTCGCCATTTTCAAGAAATTCTTGTCGATCAATTTCTATTTTGAAAACGTCGTAAACAATCCCAGATTTAGTAATCCAATAGTGCATTCCGCCGATTCTTGCTAAATAAAGAACTTCGGAATCCCATTGTCCCTTATTTTCAATAAAAAATTCAGATTTGTTATTGGTAGTTTGCTTAATTGGACTTCCTGCAAAGGCAGTAGCGGTCAAAATCAAACCTACCAAAAAAATTGCTGTAAAAAATTTACGCATATTTATGCTCCTAAAAATTTATTTAATAAAAAATTATCACGATTAATTTATAATTCACTTTAAAATATAGTAATTGGAAAATAAATAGTCGAAATACTACAAAAAAACTTGCTACTTACTACATTTTTCAAAATATTATTACTACAAAATACAAAATAACAAAAAAAAACAAAATAACAAAATATTATTAAAAACTTTAATAAATTCAAGAATATTAAGAGTGTTTCGTCATATAATTTTAAATGCAAAATTAATGAACAAAGATAATCCTACACCAATGATTTTATCAATAGATACAAGTTCGGTAAATTGCACACTCGTTTTATCGCAATCTAATTCAATAATTTACCAATTATCAATAAGTTTGCCCAACAAACACGACAAATTTCTTGCTGAATTTACTCGTAGAATTCTTTCGGATACCGAAACAACTATTAATGATTTAGATGCAATAGCAATTACTTCTGGTCCGGGTTCATTTACGGGTTTAAGAATAGGATTTTCGTTTGCTAAAGGTTTGGTAATTGATTCTGATATAAAATTAATTTTGCTGCCTACTTTGCAACTTTATGCATTGCAATCACTTGAATTAGCAAAATTATCCAATAAAAATAAAATCTTATCTGCAATTAAGGGAAATTCGGGCAAATGTTATAAGCAATATTTCGATTTAAATAATAATCCGGTAGATGAAATTGAACTAATTGATATTCAAGATTTGCAACTTGATGATAATACATTTTTTTCGGGGGACTTTGAAATATCCGAAAATTCCAATAAGGAACATTTTACCAAAAACAATAGCATTTTGCCGACTACTTTATCCAATTTGGCTTATTCAAAATTTATCAAACAAGAATTTGCTGATTTTGATAATTTTGAGCCTTCATATTATCAGGAATTTAATTTTCGGAAAACATAGAAATAATTTAATTTAAAATAATACTATTAATTATACGTTAAGAATAATTTATCATTTATCTTAAAAACAGAAGAATATATGAAACTTGCAGACTTTATTTATACAATTCCTAAAAATCTAATTGCCGAATATCCAATAGAGCCCAAAGAATCAGCTCGAATGATGCATTTAGACAAGAAAACAGGCGAAATATCCGACCAAACAATCGGTGATTTATATGATTTTCTCGAGCCCGGCGATTGTATCGTATTGAACGAAAATAAAGTATATCCGGCAAGGTTGATTGGTAAAAAAGAAAAAACAGATGCTGAAATTGAAGTATTACTCCTCCGCCAACTCAAGAAAGAAGATAAAATCTGGGATGTTTTAGTCGAGCCTGCTCGTAAAGTAAGAATTGGTAATAAAATTTACTTTGATGATTATAAATTTTATTGCGAAGTGATTGATAATACCACAAATCGCGGTAGAACAGTTCGTTTTAGCTATATGGGTAATTTATTTGATGTTGTAGATAGAATTGGAATTATGCCAATTCCAACTTATTTAAAAAGACAACCCGAAGCAAAAGATGTGGAATATTATCAAACTGAATATGCTAATCCAAACTATATGGCTTCTATCGGACCTCCATCGGCAGGACTGCATATAGGCAAATCTTTTTTGGATAGATTGGCTGCCAAAGGTGTGAGAATTGCCAAAGTTAGCACTGCCATTGGTCAAGCATTATTTGATACGATAGAAGTTGAAGATTTGACCAAACACCGTATGTATTCCGAACCTTTTGATATTACACAAGAAGCTGCCGAAACTGTGAATGCTGCCTTGAAGGAAAAGAAGAAGGTTGTTGCTATTGGGTCGAGTGTTGCCCGTGCCTTGGAAAGTTCCTACCTTACAACATTAGCAATTAAGAAAAATTCGGGTTGGACAGATAAATTTATTTATCCTTCTTATGATTTTAGGATTGTTACTCATTTGCTCACAACTTTCCACTTGCCCAAATCTCCTTCGCTTCTGATGTCTTGTGCTTTTGCAGGAACTGATTTCCTTCTGAAAGCCTACAAGAAAGCAATTAAAAATAACTATAGATTTTATGTATTTGGCGATACACTTTTAATTCATTAGAATTGCTTAATTTTGTATTGTTAGTTTTACAAAATACAAATAATGAACAAAAATTAATTTATAAATATCCCAAAAGGCACTATAAGTGCCTTTTGTTGTTATATTTATTTGTTTAATATTTAATTTCAAAATACTATGAACATCAATAATAATTTAGATTTCTCGGAATTTCCAAAACCCACTTATGACCAGTGGAAGGACGAAGCAATTAAATCCCTGAAAGGTGCTGATTTTGAGAAAAAGCTCTTTTCTCAAACTTTTGAGGGAATATTACTGCGTCCTATCTATAATTTGTTGGATTTGGAGGCAATCCCTTACTTGGCAACTTATCCTGGTGAATCTCCTTATTTGCGCGGGAACTTTGCCTCGGGCAACATTTCACGGAAATGGGAAATCGCCCAAACTATTCCTTTTAATGACAATTTTGAATTTAATACACATTTAAAAACTGCTCTGGCAAATGGGCAAGACGCTATTTCAATTAACATTAATCGCCATGAATATTACCAATTTGTTCCTTTTGCAGTGAATTGCGGAACTAAATTTGCACATCGTGATGATTTCTCTGCGGCTTTTGATGGAATAAATTTGGAAGATTATCCTATATATTTTAATGCTGGCGATATTTATTCTGAGTTTGCTCCTGTATTTATTGATTATTTGAAGAGCAAAGGATATGATTTAACCAAGATTAAGGGCAATATCGGAGCAGATCCTTTCGGTGAAATCTTAATTAATGGCGGTTCCAAACATTCTGTGGAGCATTTGATTTCATCTTTAGCCGAAACTATTTCCATTTTGCATAATTCTCTGCCAAATTATGGTGCTATTACTTTGAATGGTGCCTTTTATTATAATGCTGGGGCTACTGCTGTTCAAGAATTGGCTTTTACCTTTGCTAATTTAATCGAATTGATTACACAATTATCCCAAAAAGGTCTGCAACCGCATCAAATCTTCCCTAAAATTCGCCTTCATCTTTCAGTTTCGTCTGATTTCTTTATGAATATTGCCAAATTGAGAGCCGCAAGGGTTCTTTGGGCTAAACTTGTGGAAGCTTATGGTTTAGATGCTACTTATCAGAAAGTTAAAATTCATTCTTCTACTTCAATGAGGGACAAAACCAAACTTGATCCATGGGTAAATATCTTGCGTAATTCCATTGCTGGTTTGTCGGCTATCCTTGGCAATTCAGAAAGTATTGATATTGGTAACTTTGACTTTGCTTATGGTCATCCAACAGAGTTTTCCCTACGTATTTCGCGTAATACTCAACTTGTTTTGCTCCACGAAGCTCACTTAACTGATACTATCGACCCAGTTTCGGGCTCTTATTATATCGAATCATTAACTAATGAATTAATTCATTCCGCTTGGAAACTATTTTTGGACATTGATACTTCCGGTGGATTCTGGAATGCTATTCAATCGGGCAATATCCAATCGCTTATTAGTGATTCTGCTAATAAAATTGACCAAGCTTATCAAACAAGACGCGCTACTCTTTTGGGAACAAACAAATATCCTATATTAAAACAAAAATTACCCGAAGATAATCCCCCTTATCATTTCAAAGATATTGCTTTTGATGAGCTTACTCCCAAAATTACTGAAGTTCCATCTATTAAAATCACACGTTTTGCTTATCAATTTGAATTATTACGCCAAAATGCTTTGAAATTCGAAGAAAAAACTGGTGCTTTGCCCCAAATCCTTATGTTAAACTTTGGTGAGCTTAATGAATGGAAGCCTCGCAATGATTTTGCACTTGATTTTCTTCAAGTTGCGGGCTTTGAATGTTTGCAATCGCCTGCTTTCGATTCTTATGAAGATGCTATGATCTTCTTTATTGACCAAAGTTGTCCGCAAACAATCGCTATTTGTTCATCTGATGCCAAATATGAATCAATTCTGCCCGAATTAACTTTCCTAATTAAAAAATATAAACCAATGTGCAATATTATTCTTGCAGGTTATCCCGAAGGAAAGATTGAAGAATATAAATCTTATGGAATTGACCATTTTGTTCATCTTAAAGCAAATATTTTTGAAACTCTTTCTGATATTCAAAAGTATTCTGTGCTATCTATTATTAAGGAGGGAATTTAAATGAAACCAGATTTTAGTAAAATTGATTTTAATTCTTCTAATTCCAATTCATCTCAACCCCAAAATCCTTGCAAAGATTGGGCGGATAACTTCATTTCCGAAACTGGCAAAAGACCCGGAGACGCTGAAGTTCTTACTTTGGAAAATATTAATATCAAACCACTTTATACCAAAAAGGATTTAGATAATTTTGAACATATTAAATACACTGCTGGTATTCCTCCGTTCCTTCGCGGTCCGTATCCAACTATGTATGTTACAAAACCATGGACTATTCGCCAATATGCGGGCTTTTCTACCGCAGAAGAGAGCAATGCTTTCTATCGCCGAAACCTTGCCGCTGGTCAAAAGGGTCTTTCCGTTGCATTTGACCTCGCTACTCATCGTGGATATGATTCTGATCATCCGCGTGTAATTGGTGATGTTGGAAAAGCGGGCGTTGCTATTGATTCTATACTTGATATGAGAGTTCTTTTTGACCAAATTCCTTTGGAAAAGATATCTGTTTCTATGACAATGAATGGTGCCGTTCTTCCTGTGCTTGCTTTTTATATAGTAGTTGCCGAAGAACAAGGAGTTCCGCTTGATAAACTTTCAGGAACAATCCAAAATGATATTCTAAAGGAATATATGGTTAGAAATACATATATTTATCCTCCAAAAATGTCTATGAGAATCATATCAGATATCTTTCGCTTTACATCTTCGTTTATGCCGAAGTTCAATTCAATCTCTATTAGTGGATATCATATGCAAGAAGCTGGAGCAACAGCCGATTTAGAGTTAGGATTTACCCTTGCTGATGGATTAGAGTATATTAGAGCAGGAATAGATGCCGGTTTAACTATAGATGCATTTGCTCCGAGGTTATCTTTCTTTTGGGCTATAGGAATGAATTACCTTATGGAAATAGCAAAGCTCCGTGCTGGAAGAGTTTTGTGGGCTAAGATTATAAAATCATTCAATCCTAAAGATTTTAAGTCTATGGCTCTTCGAACACACTCCCAAACCAGTGGCTGGAGCCTTACTGAACAAGATCCTTTTAACAATGTTGTTCGAACAGCGGTCGAAGCTATGGCAGCTACGCTTGGTCATACTCAATCTTTACATACTAATGCTTTAGATGAGGCTATTGCTCTTCCAACAGACTTCTCTGCAAGAATAGCAAGGAACACTCAGATATTCTTACAAGAAGAAACTAACATAACAAAGGTTATTGATCCTTGGGCAGGGTCTTATTATGTTGAATATTTGACCCATCAGCTTATAGAAAAAGCCTGGAATCATATAATAGAGATCGAAAGTCTTGGAGGAATGGCTAAAGCTATTGAATCCGGAGTTCCTAAACTTAGAATTGAAGAAGCTGCTGCTCGTAAACAAGCCCGTATTGATTCGGGATTGGAAGTTATCATTGGTGTTAATAAGTATAAACCTACAAAAGATACCTCTATTGAAGTATTAGATATTGATAATACTGCAGTTAGGAATCTTCAGATTAAGCGATTAAACGAATTGAAAATGAATAGAAATCAAAATGAAGTTGATGCGGCTCTTAATGCTTTAACTAAATGTGCTGAAACTGGCGAAGGGAATCTTTTAGATTTATCTATTAAAGCTGCTCGTGCAAAAGCAACTCTTGGTGAAATATCTGATGCCATTGAGAAAGTATCAGGACGTTATAATCCTCAAATTAAATCCATTAGCGGTGTGTATGGTGCCGAATTTGGTAATAAAAATGATATTAATGATATAATTGAGCTCACTGACAAGTTCGAAGAGCTTTATGGAAGACGCCCAAGGATCCTTATTGCTAAAATGGGACAAGATGGACACGATAGAGGGGCTAAAGTTGTTTCAACAGCGTATGCTGATATGGGATTTGATGTTGATATTGGTCCGCTTTTCCAAACTCCCAAAGAAACAGCACTCCAAGCTATAGAAAATGATGTCCATATTATTGGAGTAAGTTCCCTCGCTGCTGGACATAAGACCCTTGTTCCTGAATTAATAGCCGAATTGGAGAAATTAGGACGTGGTGATATTATGATAATATGCGGTGGCGTTATTCCTGCACAAGATTACGACTTCCTTTATCAAGCTGGCGTTAGTGCTATATTCGGTCCTGGAACAAAATTGCCCGAAGCTGCAAAGAAAATGCTTGTTGATTTATTCAAAAGACAAGAATAATTTATAGAATAATATCATTATTTAATAATAATAAATAGAAAAAGTCCAGCATAACTAAATGTTGGACTTTTTTATTACCAAAATACAACAGAAACTCGTAAAAGTAAAGTAAAAATTAAAATTTCTGAAGTAATAATTAAAATTTCTGAAGTAAAAATTAAAATTTCTGAAGTA
>DYLM01000010.1:0-12632 GCA_020722095.1 Chloroherpeton thalassium | reverse complement strand
AAAATTTTCAAAGTAAAAATTATAATTTCTGAAGTAAAAATTAAAATTTACAAAGTAAAATGGGATTAAAACAAAGCAAAATGACGTGAAAATGGAGCAATAATATTTATAAAAGGACTACGCATAAGCAATTATAATCGGTTGGACTTTGGTAATGTAATTGTAAATCTTGTTCCTTTACCTATTTGACTCTCAACATTGATTTTTCCGTCAATTTTCATCAAATAAGTGTGAATTAAGATAAGTCCTAATCCCGTTCCTTGCTCGCCTCTTGTTCCTTTGGTAGTAAATGCTTTATCAATTTTAAATATATCATTAATTTTTTGGGGAGGAATGCCCACTCCCGTATCTTTTATATCTATAGAAATGTAATTATTGCTTTGATTGAAAATTTCAACTTTGATTTCGCCATTTTCGGTAAATTTTATTGCGTTCTGAATCAAGTTTCGGAAAATAGTATCAATAATTCGCTTATCAGAAACAATACTTATATTTTCATCTATTCCATTTATGAGGTTCACATTTTTATTTTTTGCTTGTTCTTGTATTAAACTGAAAGCCTTTTCAACACTATTTGAAATTTTAAATGGTGTTAATTCAATTTCCATCTTATTTAATTGTAATTGTCCCCATTCAAGCAAGTCTTTTACTAAGCTTTCCAAATTCTTAGAGGACTGAATAAGTCTATTGATTAATTCTTTTCTTTCCTCGGGACTCATACTCTCGAAATAAAGTTCCATTAATTCAGCATTGGTGTAGATAGTGGAAATAGGATTCTTAATATCGTGAGCCAAAATGGAAAAGAACTTATTTTTTTCGTCAAGTGCTTTTTTAAGTTTAGCATCTTGTTCTTGTAGCAAATTATTTATTTGAGCATTGAATTGTGCTTTGTTTTGTAAATCAATTTGAGATTCGTTTAATTCGCGAATAAGTTTATCAGACTTGTTTTGTAATTGATGGAGTTCCTGAATTCTCGCGTTTAATTTGTTTGTTAAATTCTTTCTATTTATAAAACAAGTAATAAAAATCAACACAAATAAACCCGAAACAAGCAAGTTGATTAATAAATCTCGAATTTTATTTTCAAATGTTATGTTTTTATAAGAATGAAAGAAGTATCCAAACAAATTATTTTCGTAATCGTATACAGGAAACATATAAAATGAATAAATATCGAGAAACTTGAACTTATGTATTGAAATATCTTCTTTATCTGCAATTTTTTTCTTAATAGAGGGGAAATTAAAGCCACATTTCTTAATAATAGATTTCATTTGCTCGTCCATTTTGCTCGTAACAAAATTCAATGAATTTGCATTGATTTTACAGCTCGGAATAAATGGCACTTCTACAAAAAATCTATTATCAACATTTTTTACTGAATCGATTGGATAAAGAAAAGCATTAATACGATTATTATCTTTGTGCAATTCCATTGCTAATAGATTATCTGAATATCCGATTTCAAGAATGCCGATTAGTTTATTATTGATATTAATCGGGAAGAAACATGAAAACATATTGTGATACATTCCACGATTGAAAGCATAGACAGGCTTATTGGTTTCAAAAACATCTTCGATAGCTGCTTTATAGGGAACAAGCGTATCAAATGAGAATGGTTCAAAAAATCTGTTAAAAATTGTTCTATCGGGCAAGACGAAATTAATTTTCCCAATAGGATTTCTATGAAAATCAATATTCATATTTTTGATTTCATTATTAATTGCCATTCTAAGTTTTTCATTTTCTGGAGTATTTGCTTTGGTTGCACGGGAAATAGAATGAATAATTATGTCATTTTTTAGGAGCAAGGTTCTAATCAACTCCGCATTTGCAATAGCCTCTTCTTGTTTGGAATGCAAAATATTCCTTAATTCTTTGAACTTGTATTCATCATAAATTTTAATTGATTGATTGTAATTAATCAATGTTGAGTAAGCAATAACAATATAGATAGATAACATTATTGTTATTATTTTCCAGTTGCTTTTAATAAAATCTATACTCTTCACGTTTATATATATTGAATTTTTGTAATTTACAAAAAAACTAATTTACAAAAAAAATTAAACATAATGAAAGCTAAATCTATTTTTTCCATATTCTTACTACTATCTATTATTGGAAATAATTTATTTGCGAAATCTGATTCTCTGATTGTGAAATTCAAAAGTAAAAATTATATTTCTAAAATTAATACAGAGATTTCAAAATATTTGGAAATTATTGAAATTAAACCACTTATTAATGATAAGTTACTCGATTATCAATCAACACAAAATAAATATAATGCAACTATAAATGTTAATAAACTTTCGGAACTATCCAATTCGCTCAAATTAAACTATCTTGTAGTATTCAAAAGTATGAAACCACTTGGAAAGATTATGCAAATGTTGCAAAAAACAGAATTTTTTGAGTATATTGAAAGTTATCCAGAAAGAAGTTTCACCCTAATACCAAATGATTCACTTTACTCAGAACAATATTATATGGAATTGCTTGGCATACCACAAAGTTGGGATTCCTTAACAACAAAAAGAGAAATAATTGTTGGGGTTGTTGATACAGGAGTGGACTATACTCATCCCGATTTGCAATCAAGTATATGGGTTAATCCCGGCGAAGATGGCATAGATGAATTTGGTAATGACAAGCGTGCGAACAATATTGATGATGATGAAAATGGATTTGTGGATGATTGGCGAGGTTGGGACTTTATGTCAAGCGATAGTTTGGGTTATGATAATGATCCAATACCGGGACACGGACACGGCACACACGTTTCGGGTACAATTGCGGCAACGATAAATAATGCAATTGGGATAGCAGGAATTTGCGATTCCATCAAGATTTTGCCTGTAAAAGTAGGAGATGATTCTCCGTTTAGTACATCTGTCCGCAATTCTTACGAAGGAATATTGTATGCTGCCAAAATGGGTGCGGACTTGATTAATTGCTCGTGGGGGGGAAATTCCAATTCCATCACCGAACAAGAAGTGATAGAATTAGCCAATGAACTTGGCAGTTTGGTTATAGCCGCAGCAGGCAATAATAATAGCAATACTCAATTTTTCCCGGCAAGTTATCCCAAAGTTCTATCGGTTGCTGCAACTGATTTTAGTGATTTCAAAGCATATTTTTCCAATTACAATTCATCAGTGGATATTTCGGCTCCGGGTGTTGGCATTTTATCCACAATACCTGGTAATGAATACGCAAGTTGGCAAGGAACTTCTATGGCAACGCCAATTGTTGTGGGCATTGCCGCAATGGTTAAAATGAAATATCCTCATTATTCAAATGAACAGATTTCTGCTCATCTTAAAGCAACTTCTAAAAATATTGATACTTTTAACTTGTTTTATCTTGGTAAAATTGGCAAAGGAAGAATTGATGCTTTTTCGGCACTGACCAGCCCTCATCCAAAAGATATTGAATTAATCAGTTCCACAATTACTGATTCAGATAAAAATGGCAGATTTGAAAGCAACGAAGCCTGTTTGCTATCGCTTGAATTGTTCAATTATCTTACAGATATTAATGATTTGCGAATAGAAATACTTTCAGAATTCCCTGATTTTTCAGTAAAACCAAAGCAATTAAAATATGGCAAATTTCCATCGCAGACTGGACTTGTTTTGGATAATTCATTTTCCTTTGATTTGCCTGAATTTGCGGCTTTAGACTTGCGGTTTGAATTATGGATAAAATTATATGATGGCGATACTGTAATTAATACTTACACAACTTCGATTTTTGTTAATCCATCATATCTTGTTTTTGATAATAATAAAATTTCCACAACATTCAATAGTCGCGGCAATATTGCTTATAATGATTATTCAAGCAATGAACAAGGCAATGGCTTTTCGTATCAAGGTAGCCCAAATATTCTTTTCGAAGGTTCGTTGATGATTGCCCGGGATACAATGCTTGCAGATGTTGCCCGTGGAATAAGCCAAAGTAGTCAAAACAGAGGATTTCGAAGTACGCAAAAACTTGAGTATTTGCCGTATGCAAATCCAACTTTATTGAGCGGTTTAACAAAATTTATATCGGATACACTTTATTCAAATTTCAATAATTTAGAAGTAATTCACACTATTCATCAGAACTCCATTCCCGATAATGTAATTTATTCAATTTACGATATTATAAATCATAATGATTATGCCTTGGATAGCGTGTATACGGGACTTTATTATGATTGGGACATTGGAATTAGCGGGACAGATAATTCTACATTTTGGGATTTTGAGAAGCAATATGCAGTTGTTCGTAATACTCAAATTGACACATTGCCAGTAATTGGAATTAAGCAATTAACCAATTTCAAGGATAATTACTGGGCAATCGATAATGATGGAGTTACCGAAGACAATCCCGGAGTTTGGGATGGATTTGAAGACACAGAGAAAATTAGAATGCTTAAAAGTGGAATTGGACGGAAACAATCCAAAATTACTGATATTTCGGTTGTGTCTTCGGCTGGACCTATTTATATTGACCGAAATGATACCGCAAGGGTAACCTTTGCCATATTTGCAAGTGATAACCTTGCGAATTTGAATAATTCAATTTTACCAATAGAACAATATGCCCAAAACTCTGGATTCATTGATGGTGAACACAATAAACAAATTAAGAATACCAAGATTGCATCTGTTTTCCCAAATCCAATTAAACGAAATGAGGAAATAACAATTCAATTTCAATTAAGCAATGAAATGGAGATTGAACTATATTTAACTGATTTTCTCGGTAGAAAAATTGAAACTTTCATTAACGGAAAATATGAAATAAATAAATATATCTACAAGACACAAATTGATAATTTAGCGATTGCTGCTTATTTTATTGTGCTTAAAACTAACAATAATATTAGTGCTTTTCCGATAATTATTACAGAATAATCAAATATAAATTAAAAAAAATAATAAATGAAAAATTTTGCTCCGAAAAAATCGCTTGGTCAGCACTTCTTGCACGATAAGAACATTGCCCGTAAGATTGCAAACGAAATGGATTATACTCCCAAATCTGTAATTGTGGAAATTGGTCCCGGCACAGGTGTGCTCACAAATTTCATTCTCGAAAATGATGTGATTCTCTATGCTTACGAAATAGATGATAGATCTGTGGATTATCTAAACGAGCGATTTGCTATTGAATCAAATGTGAAATTTTTCTTGAAAAAGCAAGATTTTCTTACATCAAATTTAAATGAAATTTCGCAACAGCACAATCAGAATATTCAAGTTATCGGCAATATTCCATATTACATTACTTCCCAAATTCTATTTCACTTAATTGCAAATAGTGAAGTGATTAAGCGAGCAACAATTATGATGCAAAAGGAATTAGCCGCAAGGATAAAAGCACAGCCAAATACAAAAGAATACGGAATACTTACTGTGGCAAGCAATTTATTTTTTGAAATTTCAGGCAAATTTGATATTCCTCCAAGTTGCTTCCTGCCACCACCGAAAGTTATGAGCACTTGCCTGACGATGAATTTCCACAATCCATTTCCCGATATTCCATTTAGTGATAAAATGGGAATTATTGAACTATCTAAATATCTATTCAATCAAAGAAGAAAGAAAATCAGCAATTCTATGCAAAATTATCTTAATAATAAGAATATGGAAATTAGCAAAGTTTTTGTTAATGCAGAGTTAAAAAAGTATTTAGACCTCCGACCCGAAGACTTATCTGTGCAAGATTTCATAATTTTGTATAACTTAATTCATCAATTTTAACAATTTAACAGAAAATGACTTTACAAGCCAAATTTTTTTCACTCGAAAAATTACGATTTTCCGAATTATACACATTATTTGTTCTGGCAGTATTAATTTTGGGAAATATTGCTTTCTCTTGGCAAGTTCCGATGTTTGCTGTAAATATTTTGATTGCATTAACTTACGGTTGGTTTATTTTTTTTATTAATAAAGTAAAATACAAAAGCAAATATTTAGAATTATTGAGCAATATTCATTATTTGCTTGGCATTTTGATTATTTATAGTATTTACAATAGTATAATCAAAAGTTTTGGCTTGCCCGATGCCGATGCAACTTTGGTAAAATTGGATTATTGGCTTTTGGGAAAGAATGCGGGGGATATTTTTAACAATATCAAGAATCCATTTTTTACAGAATATTTTCAGATAAGTTATACACTTTTTTACTTTTTGCCCATAATTGGATCAGTTGATATTTACTATCGGCAAAGTGAAGAATTTGATATACTTTTGCGTAATGTATTATTTGCTTATTTTCTTTCCTATTTGCTATATGTTGTAATGCCCGCGATAGGCCCGAGATTTACCATTTATAGTTTTGAGCAAATACATAGCGATTTGCCAGGATTATTGGTAACTGACCTTCTGCGATGGGTTATCAATTTTGGCGGAGGCGTTACCAATCCAAACATCAATCCTGCCGATATTGTAAATCGCGATTGTATGCCAAGCGGACATACGATGGTATCTATTGTAACGATGTATTATAGTATCAAATTTAAGTCAAAGAATAGGGTGATTACTTCTGTAATTGCAATAAGCATAATAATAGCAACTATCTATCTTCGTTATCATTATTTAGTAGATGTCCTATTTGGAATTGTGTTCGCAGGAATAAGTTTGGTAATTGAACCTAAATTTCACAAATTTATTGTAATTTTAAAAGATAAATTTTTGCTAAAATCAAATAATTAAGAAATTTTACGAATAACTTGTCAAACATAGAATTAAGTATAATAATCGTTAACTATAATGTTAAGGATTTTCTTTTCGATTGTTTAAAATCAATTGAAAATTCAGTGACAAATTTTAATTATGAAACATTAGTTGTTGATAATAATTCTACTGATAATTCCATTGAATATCTTAAACCAATTTTCCCCGATGTAAATTTCCTTGAATTGCCCGAAAATTTGGGCTTTGGCAAAGCAAATAATATTGGAATTGATTTGGCAAAAGGAAAATATTTACTTTTACTCAATCCCGATACAGTTATTGAACCCGATACCTTGCAGGTTATGTACGATTATATGAATCAACATCAAGAAGTAGATATTGCTGGTTGCAAATTATTAAATCCAGACGGGAGTTTTCAGTTGCCTTGTCGGCGTGGTTTTCCCACTCCTTGGGCAGCATTTTCAAAATTATTTGGTTTGCAAACTTTATTTCCAAAATCAAAACTTTTTGCTCAATATAATCAAACATTCCGCTCTATTAACGAAACCTACTACATCGATGCGGTTATGGGTGCATTTATGTTTTGCCGAACTGATAAAATTCGTCAAGTTAATGGCTTTGACCCCGAATTTTTTATGTATGGCGAGGATTTGGATTTATGCTACCGCATTCAAAAGCAAGGAGGCAAAGTGGCTTATGTTCATACAACTACTATCGTTCATTACAAAGGAGAAAGCACACGCCGCAGCTCAATAAATGAAATCAAGCATTTCTACGAAGCGATGGCAATTTTTGTAAAAAAGCATTATTCCCATTCCAAAATATTCTTGATGTTGCTTAGAATTGGAATTTATTTACGGACATTCGTGGCGTATTTGCTAAAATTTAAACGCGAATATCCAATTATCATCACAGATTTAATTATAGTTAATTTGGCATTAATGATTGCCACTCCTGTTCGGTTCGAAGCAGTATTTGGTTTTCCTGGATATGCTTATCCTCTTGTATTTTATATAATTACAATAGTTCAATTTTTATCGCTCTTCATAGTTGGCGAGTATTTCGAGGGGCAACACTCAATCCGTAAAGTTTTCTTTGGCTATCTGATTACCTTCTTTATTTTAATGGGTTTGACCTATTTTTTCAAAGAATTTGCATTCAGTCGTGGAGTATTATTGCTTACTATCGGTTTGGGAATATTGATGTCAGCATTGGTGCGATTTATTTCATCATCATTTCCCAAAAGCAAACAAAAATCCAAACCCAAAATTGTTATTATTGCTAACTCCAAAAATTTACAAGTGATTAGCGAAAAAATCACATCTAATCCAAATATAATTCCTGCAGAAATTCTTGGTGTTATAACCATAGACAATTATCCTAACTTGGTAGATGATAAATTTGTGATTGGTAATTTTGATTATTTTATCAAAAATATTGAGCATTTCAAACTTGACGAAATTGTAGTTTATGGCGAAAATCAAAGTCAAGATAAATTATCAGCATTGATAAATAAATCTATAGATGTGAGGAAAGCTATTTATTTTATCAAGGATTTTGCTGATTATTCCATCAATAAAGTTATTCATTCTGTTAGTTCTAATCAATTTATCAAAACATCTCACAAATTATTATTGCCAAGATTTAAATTTGCCAAACGAGCAATGGATTTACTATATATTCTGTTCTCTGCAATTTTTTACCTCCCTATTTCGTTAATTGTTAAGAATAATTTATTCTTACAAAATTTCAAAAAGTTAATTAAGGGCGAATATTCATTAATTGGAATTTATCCATCAGAAAATATAAGAAATTATAATTCCAAACCGGGAGTTTTGAATTTGGTAAGATTTGCTGATAAAAATACAATTAACGAAACAACGGTAAAAAAACTGAACGATTATTATGAAAATAACTACTCTTTTGCATTAGATTTTGATATTTTGATTAAATTTGTTTTTAAACGAAGGTAGAAAATGCAAATATTTGATTTTGAAAAACCAATTATTGAATTAGAAAAGAAAATTGATGAAATTAGATTATTAACTTCTGATATAGATGTGTCGAAGGAACTTTTAGAATTGGAAAGTAAGTTGTATGAACTAAAATCCAATGTTTATCACAATCTAACTAATTGGCAAAAAGTGCAAATTGCCCGCCATCCTGATCGCCCATATACTTTGGATTATATCAATAATATGTTTACTGATTTTGTGGAATTGCACGGCGACCGCAAATTTGGCGATGATAAGGCAATTATTGGTGGTTTTGCTAAATTACAAGGTCAAAGTGTGATGGTGGTTGGTCATCAAAAAGGACGTGGAACAAAGGATAATTTAATTAGAAATTTCGGTATGTCCAATCCCGAAGGCTACCGCAAAGCTGGCAGATTATTCCAATTAGCCGAAAGATTTGGTAAGCCAATTATCACTTTTGTTGACACTCCAGGTGCTTTCCCCGGCATAGAAGCCGAACAAAGAGGTCAAGCAGAAGCAATTGCTGCTAATATGATGCTGATGACCGACTTGAAAGTGCCCGTTATTGTTGTCATTATTGGCGAAGGTGCTTCGGGCGGGGCTATTGGTATTGGAGTAGGCGACCGCATTTTGATGTTCGAATATTCTTGGTATTCAGTGATTTCTCCTGAATCTTGTTCAAGTATTCTTTGGCGCAGTTGGGACTTTAAGGAGCAAGCAGCCGAAGCATTAAAATTAACTGCACAAGACTTGCTACAACAAAAATTGATTGACAGAATTATCCCTGAACCACTTGGCGGATCGCATAAAAATCCACAAGAAATCTATAGAACTTTACAGCCAATTTTAGTAGAAGAAATAAAGGCTTTGATGAAAATTAAACCCGAAAAATTAGCTGCTCAACGAAAAGAAAAATTCTATAAAATGGGAGTTTGGGAAGAATAATTTTCCAACTAAAAGCAAATGAATAATAAAGTCAATCCACGAATTGTTTTTTTTGGTACACCCGAAATTGCTGTGCCTGTTTTGGAAGAAATTCATAGGCAATATGGGATTATTGCTGTTGTAACCAATCCCGATAAAGAGCAAGGTCGTGGTAAAAAACTTTTACCCTCGGAAGTCAAAGTAAAAGCAATATCTTTGGGCATAACTGTGCTTGAGCCAACTGATTTGAACAGCGAAGATTTTTACAATGAATTGAAGCAATTAAATGCCGATATTTTTGTTGTATTTGCTTTTAAGATTTTGCCAAATAATATTTTGGAATTGCCAAAACTTGGTTCGTTCAATATTCATCCAAGTTTGCTGCCAAAATATCGAGGCGCTGCTCCAATCAATCATTCTATTATCAATGGTGATAAAATAACTGGAATAACTACATTTTTGATGGAGCAAAAAGTAGATTCAGGTAATATTCTAATCCAAGAAGAATTGCCAATCCCCGAAGATAGCACTGCTGGTGATATGCAGAAAATTGTAATGCAAGTCGCCCCCAAAATTGCAATAAGGACAATTAATTTACTTATGAATGGAGATTATCAACTCCTTCAACAGGATAATTCACTTGCTACCAAAGCCCCAAAGTTATTTAAAGAAAATTGTCAAATTAATTTCAATCAAGATGCCGAGATAGTCAAGAATTTCATCAATGGAGTTTCGCCCGAACCTGCCGCTTGGTTTATGTGGAATAATCTTAATTATAAAATCTTGCGAGCAAAGAAAAGCACCGACACCAGCCCACTTCATGCGGGTGAATACTTAATCCAAAATAAGAAATTTCAAATTGGCTGCCATAATGGAACAATAGAAGTATTAGAAATCCAACCACCTACAAAAAAAGCAATGACAGCCAAAGAATTTATCAACGGCTACAAAGGGGAGATTAAAGGATATATTAGTTCAAATGATTTATAATTAATGTCATTATAGAGTTCTTTTAGATTATTCTCTATTGTTTTAAAAGTGAGATTGCCTTTAGGAAATCTTCGGGTAATTCCGAGGAAAAAAACATATTTTCATTTTTATTAGGATGATAAAATCCTAATGTTCGTGCGTGAAGTAATTGTCTTTTGGCAATATTCAGAAGCAAAATTGCTTTATTCCTCAAACTTGGTATTTCGCCACCTGCCACTATTTTGTCGCCACTATATAGATTATCTCCAACAATTGGATGGTGTTGCGAGGTAGAATGCACTCTAATTTGATGAGTGCGACCAGTATGCAATTTGTATTGAACTAAACTTGTAAACTCAAATTGCTCCTTAACAAAATAGTCTGTTTTAGCATATTTCCCATCTTTTTTTACAATAGTAAACATTTTTCTATTGTGCAAAGAGCGACCAATATTACCGATAATAGTTCCAGATTCTTCCTTGTATTTACCCCAAACAAGAGCCCAATATTCACGTTCAATCGTGTGTGCGGCGAATTGTTTAGCTAATTGTGCGTGGGTGAATGGATCTTTGGCAATTAGCAAAAGACCCGAAGTATCTTTATCAATGCGATGAACAATGCCAGGACGAATTTGGTCGCTGTAAAGAATTTTCAAATCGTTATCTTCATCGTTAGTGCTTGCTGTCTCTTCTAAATCTTCACTTTCCTCAACATCGTCTTCAAAGTCAATTTTTATAGCATCTCGATTACCAAAATGATATAAAATTGCATTTACAAGAGTGCCATATCTATTGCCAAATCCTGGATGGACTACCATTCCTGCGGGTTTATTCACTACCATTAAAAATTCATCTTCGTAAACAATGTCAAGTGGAATATCTTGAGGAATTAACTCCATCGGAGGTGGTTTTAGTATGCGGCAAACAATATGGTCGTTTGGTTTAATTTTTTTACTTGCTTTAGCAATAATACCATTTACCGATACTCTGCCATCTGCGATTGCATTTTGCACCTTATTGCGAGTGGCATTTTGCACCATACGAGTAATATATTGATCAAGCCGTTCAGATCTTTGACCGCTTGGGACTTTAAATTCAAAAATTTGCTCAATATATTCTGCTTTTCTATCGATAATATGTGAATCGGTATTATGCATCTTATTTTTTATTATTAATATAATGTGGCATCTTGTATTTATTAATTTTGTGGACTATTTTCAGATGTGTTTTCTTGCGAACTCGTTGCTTTTTTATTTGGAAATAATTGTGTAAATGTTGGAATTTTATTATAAAATAAAACCAAGATTGAAACACCAATTGTTACGCAAGAATCTGCAATATTAAATACGGGCCAATGAGTTAATGAATAAAAGCCCAAATTAATATCAGGAATATCCACTTGTATAAAATCTACCACTAAACCATAAAATAAGGGACCATAACCAAATATCACTCCATAAAAAACTCTATCAATTAAATTACCAAATGCACCAGCAAGAATCAATGAAAAACCTAATCTAACAGCAAAATGGAAATCCTTTAATTTATAAATTAAATAAACTAACCCGATACTTGCAATTACGGAGAATAAACTTAAGAAAAATTTTCCAATCATTCCAAAGTGAATTCCAAATGCCATTCCCGGATTTTCAATGAATGTTAATTGTAAAAAACTACCGATAATAGGTATTAGTTCGCCATAATTTAGTCCTTGATGCTCAAAACCGCCAAAGTTGAATCCTTTTACGGCTAATTTGGTTGCTTGGTCTAACAAAACAAGCAGGAATGCTATTAAGTAGAAGTATTTGATTTTGGAATTTAGTATATTTTTAATTATGCTCATAAGAAAATATTTAATATATTAAAGAAGTATAAGGTAAAAAAAAATTTGATAATTTGATAATTTGATAATTTGAAAATGTCCAGTTTAAGATGAGGCTGTCTCATAAGATAGATTTTCTGTCATCCCCACGAAAGTGGGAATCTATAAAACAATTTGAAAATTTGAAAATGTTGTTTAGGTGTTAGGTGCTGGGCGTTGTGAGTGAATTATAT